>NZ_CP015039.1:4047500-4137334 GCF_002079305.1 Rhodovulum sp. P5 | reverse complement strand
GCACGGATCAGTGGCCTCAAGGCGTGGTCGCGGAGGCGTATCAGGCTGGCTGGAACGCGTTCGATGTCGTCGTGACGATCCCGGACGGAACGATCCAGTGGCGACCAATGCTGCTGTCTCTTGGCGATACCTATGCCACCGACCACAATGTCAGGTTCGCCGAGCTTGTGTTCGAGGACATCTCCGAGGCGCAGTCGGTCGCGTCAGACATGACGGCCTCCATCGATGCGCTCAATACGGCGATCACCGGGCCTGGTGGCGCAATCGCGTCCGCAACAAGCGATCTGAAAGCGGAGATCGAGGACCCGGCCGGCACGAGTATTGGGGCCGATCTGGCACAGAACTACTACACCTCCGCCGCGGCAGATGCAGCCATCGCCTCCGCCGGCACATCGCTGAAGGCAGAGATCGAAGATCCGAACGGAAGCAGCGTCGGGGCCGAGGTGTCTGTTCTGCAAACTGCCGTGTCCGACATCGAGGGGCACGCCGCGTCGATGGTCAGTTTCCGGGCGCTGGCCGGCAATGCGGTGTCCTTGCTGGACCTCGTCGCCAGCAGCGATCCGGAGCAATCGTTCTCGGTGGTCCGGATCTCGGCCGACGACATCCTGATCGACGGCACCGTCAGCATGTCGAAGCTGTGATCGCGGACTTCGGGAACATGATCCCCGGCAACAACCTGCTGGATGAGGGGCTGTGGTACATCTCGGGCCCGGCCCAGTTCATCGATGCCGGCAGCTATGAAACCGCCAGCCGGATGATCGACGTCTACGTGCCAACGGCCGAAATCGGCGGCACGCCGTCGGGCGAATACGCGTCGGCCTGGACAGCGCCCTTCGCGGTCGCGCCCAAACACCTACTATGCCGTGGGTGGCCGATGGCCGGTATTGGGCCAGCGCCGTGGGCGAGGCCCGGGTCTACGTCTATTTCTACGACAGTGCGAGCGCGGCCACGGACGCGTACCTGTCGTTCCAGACGATCCACAGCTTCACCGTCGGCGGTCTGTCGTCGGAGCAACGCTTTACCGAGATCGTGCAGACCCCGTCGATGCCACGCATATGCGCATCCGGTGGCGCGTGGGGCCGCGATGCCGGCGGCGACATCTACGGCCGGTTCGAAGCCTACAACCTGTTTTGCGCGGCCCGCGACCGACGACCGGCTGATCGTGGACGGCGCCGTCACGGCCGAGAAGATCTCCGTCCTCTCTCTCGACGCGATCTCGGCCGATCTTGGCAGTATCGAGGTCGGGACCGCCAACATCGCCGACGCCGCGATCACATCCGCCAAAGATCGCCAGCGCGATCCAGTCGGACGAATTTCGTATCCGGCGCGACCGGCTGGCAGATCGCCCTGGACGGGACCGCCGAATTCAACCGCCTGATCGCCCGCCAGTCTCTCGAAGTCGGCGCGCTGACCGATCGGTGGGAGACGCTACTCGCGGCAGAAACCGACTTCGAGGAATCGTTTGTCGGAACCTACCTGTCGCTCAACGCTTCTGTCGCGGCGGCATCGCTTGAGGGGCGTCTGTTCTTCGCGATGGGGGCCATCGACGTGCGCCATTACGACGGGACAATCGACCCGGCCAACGCCCCGGTCCTGTCCATCCAGTCACGGGTCAAGCTCGGCGGCACCTGGGGCGACTGGGAAGGTGGGGGCGCCATGCCGTCGATGGCCGAGACCTACGCCGACGCCGCATCGGTGACCTCGGCCCCGTGGCGGACCATTGCCCGTGCGCAGGCCGTCTTCGGGGTGTGGGACGAGGTCGATTTCCGCTGGCACATCGACCGCCCGAGCGGCGAGGCAAACCTCGTCGTCCGCAATGCCTTCCTGTCCGTGATCGAGGTTGTTCCGACATGACCGTTGCATTTGCTTTCGTCGATCAAGCCGGGCTGGTGGACTATGCCGGGCATGCGCCCGCACTGCCCGCCGGCGCCATTGCCCTGGCCGAGGGCGTCCCGCTGGCGGACGCGCATCTCTACCTGTGGTCCGGCACCGACTGGTCCGCCCGGCCGCGCGCGTCCGCGCCGGCGCAGGTCGACACGACATGGACATGGACCGGCCTGCCCACCGGGGCCGAGGCGCGCGTGTTCGACGGCGAATTCGGCAACCGCCTGGCAACGATCCCGAGACCGGCGGCACGATCGAGATCACGCTCGCCGATGCTGGCCGATACGATGTGCGGCTGACGCTGCCGTCGCCCTGGCTGTCCGAAACCATCGCGCTGGAGGTGACCTCGTGACCGTGATCCGCCGCGATACCGCCCCGGCTGATGAACGTGTCGCCGCCGCGACGGCAGCCGACGATCGCGCTTTCCGCGACGTGGTGAATGCCGAACGGACACGGCGCCTTACGCTCGGCGTGGATGTCGACATCCCCGGCTATGGCTGGGTCGCTCTGGAGGGCCGTGAGCAGGACCAACGCGGCATTCTCGGCTTGCGGATCGAGGCAGAGACCCGCGTGGGGGATGCCGACCAGACCCCGTTTCCATTCATGGATCGCGAGGATGTCGCCCACAGCCTGACGCCCGCGCAAATGGTCGCGCTGGCGCGTCTCGGGCAGGCCTGGGTGCAGCTCGTCTTTGCCGCCAGTTGGGCGATCAAGGCGGCCGACCCACGGCCCGCCGACCCGACAGACGACGCCCTTTGGCCACCCAATGCAAGGCGCCCGGTATGAGCCGCAAAACCCCCATCAACCCCCGTTTGAAAGGACCTGAAATGCCCACCACTCTGTACACCCTGGACGCAGACTGGTCCGCCAGTGCCCGCTTCACTGCCGCGACCGACATGGACATCAACATCGGCAATCCGTCGACCTGGGCGCGGCTGAGTTGGGACCTGACCACGGACGATACACCGCCCGCGGTCGCCCCGGCGCTGGCGACCCCGATGCTCCCGGGCGCAGAAAAAGGTCTGCAGTTGCGCGCCGGCGAGCGCCTGTGGCTGGCCGGCGCAAAGGGCGAGCCTGCGGTATTGGTGCAGTCGTGAGCGGCCGGTTTTCTGCGGGCCGTTTCGCGGCGGGCGGCGGTGAGGAGCCGCTGGTGACGGGCACCGGCCCGAGTATTGACGAGGGGGAGCTGGACACCGGCGTCGCTCTGTCTGGTCCGGTCACGTGGGGCAGCTACACCGCGGCCCATGGCGGCGCCGTGACCGGACCCACGCGCGAGATGCAGATCGACGGCGGGGGTTGGTCAGCGTGGGACGGGGCCACGACGTATACTCGCGGCCAGATTATCGAGGTGCGAGAGACGCTGGGGTTCGTAGGTGCGCCTGACTATAGCCTCACGCGCCGAGCGTCGGGTGTGCGGGATGAGGCGCCCACGCTCGCGATCCCCGACCAGTCATTTGCCTATGGCCAGGCTGTATCGATCGACCTGTCCGCGCATGCCGGCGGGACCAATCTGCGCGACTGGACGTACAGCGGGCCAAGCTGGCTGACGCTCTCGGGCACGACGCTTTCCGGCACCGTGCCTTCCGCGGACCTTGCCACCTCAGCTAGTGTGACTGTCACAAACAGCGAGGGCACCGCGCAGGCCGACTTCGCGATCAATGTGAGCGATGCGCCCCCGGCGCCGCTGCTATACGCCTCGGTGCATGGGCGGATCGCGACTACAACTACGGCGAACCCAAACGATGCCACCAACACGCATTGCTACGGCAGCGGGTCGGAAGAAATGGGGTCGGGCACATGGTCAGAAATCGTCATCCGCATGGACAACGATTTCGGTGGGCTGCCTAATGTCTTGAAGGCAGCCGTGGATCGCATCCATATCCTGTACTACTACCTGATCGCAGAAAACGGCGACTACGTTCAGGTCACAGTCGATGGCGAAACCGATTGGTACATGGATGCCGGGGACTACGATCTGCATTCCGACCCGATCTACCCGGCAGATTTCGGCCTGTTCGTGTTTAGCGAGAGCGAGCGCTACGAGCGGAAATACTGCTGGCAGCCGGTCGATGGGTCAAACGTGCCGATCACTAGCGGTGCTGTGTGTCCGAGACAGTACAACCCGTACCGGTATCGCGTCATTCCGACGAACATCTTCACAGGCAAGTCGACTGCGGCCTATCCGTTGGCCGACTTCCTGACGTTCGGCGGCTTCAACGCGAGCGCTGGCGACGGCATGTCGTATGTAAATGCGCACCTGCCGCATCAGATCATGGCCCGCCCGGCGGGGGCAATCCCGCGCGTAGAGGCCCACGTTGCTGATAGCCTCGGCTGCGGTTTGCAAGACAATACGGCGGCAGGCACGCTCTACGGCTGGATGGAGGGGTCCCTGTGGAACACCGATGCAGCCCCGACAGCGTGGATCCCTGCAATAAATATGGGCGTTCCAAGCAGCTCCGCCGCGGCATGGCGTGAAGGGGACATCAACGGGGACCGCGACTTCTACCTCTCGATGCTGAAATATGCCAACGCGATGGTGGAGATGTTCGGTACGAACAACCTCGCGAACCCGACGCAGGAGATTGCGGAAAAGGAAAGCATCTGGGCGGCTTTCAAATCGATGGATGCAACCGACTATGCCGGGCTTGATCGCGAGATTTTGGCAATTCTGTGCATGCCCAGAACGACAGATAGCACGGGCCTGACGGTCACGGGCTTCAACAGTGAACTGTTGCAGATCAACGCGGCAACGCTGGCCTCGGCGACCCCCGACTACGTAATGGACTGGCCAGGTCTGAGGTTGTCTGGCGGGGACGCTACCGATGACGCGAACGCGCCTCTCGACAGTGATTACTCCCTGTGGGCGTCAAACACCCCAACCTACACGTCGGACGGCACCCACCTGTCCCAGACGGGCATCGACAGCATAGCGTCTCCGGCCTTACGGGCAAAACGTATAGAGATTGGCTGGGGGTTTGCGGGATGACCCAAACAAGCAGCGCCGCGGCCGACACGACGCTCAGCGACCTGATGACCACTCTGGGCGACACGATTGCCGCCGGAGTTGCGTCGCGGATCGAGGCCGCGCTGGCGGAACAGACATCGCAGATCGCGTCGGCGCTGGCCGACCTGAAGACCGCGACGATAGATCGACGAGGACCGCCTTGGACCGATTGGCACATCATGACCGCAGACGATCCCGTAATGCCCGACTGGCGCCCCAGCGCGATCTTAGCCGCCGGTGTGAACACCAGTCTCACCCTTGTCGGTGATAGCGGGGAGGAGCTGGATATCACATTGTCGCCGGGGATCATTTTCGGGATGTCGCCCGTCGATATCCAAGGCGTCAAGCCCGGCACGCGCGTGGTGTTGTTCAGATCGGAGGCGTGATGTTGCCGGTCGCGGGCATGGCAGATATTCCCACGGTGGCGTCTTGGTCCGACATTCCCACGGTGGCGGCGGGTCAGGGCTCCCGACCGCGGCGGACGGGCTGCACCGTGCCCCTCCCGCCGGTACGGACTATTCGGCGCGGTCTGGGTCGCAAAACAGGATATCCACATCGATGCCGCGCTCTCGCAGCGCATCCCACGCGGTCAGCGCGGCGATCCGGAACGGCCCGATGAACCCGCCCGCCGCCGCGCCCCGGCCCGGAATGTCAGGCCGCGCGGCGCGCAGGTCGGCTGTGGTGCCGTACAACCAGATCACGCCCTCGCCCTCGCTCACGTCAGCCTCGATGCTGTCGGTCAGCGCGTCTATGTCGTCCTGGATGTCGAGCAGCGCCTGCCTCACATCCGCTGGCACCGGCCGCCGCCCCGCCAGCAGGTCGCGAGCGAAGCGGTCTGAAAACCCCCCGATCTCCGACAGGTCCCGCGAGGACAGTCCCAGAGTGTGGGCCAGCGTGGCGTATAGGGCGTCACGATGCATGAGCGGCCTCGTACCGTACGTTGGAGAGCGCCGCCATCCCGAGACTGCTCGCCATGTCGCAATCAGATGGCAGTCCGTGGGCGTCGAGGTACAGGGTTTGCATGTCGGTCATCGTGTCTCTCCTGAGGGGCGCGCTTGAAATTTCCGCGGCCGGTCGTTACGGTCTCGCCATTGCCTGGAAAAGCAGACTAGTTGCGGCATCTGCGGGTGCTGTTAACAAGCTCTACCGAGCAACAAATTGAGGGGCGGGGCTACGGCCTCCCCCTCCCCCTCATTTCTCACCATAGAGTTCTTGGTTCGCCCTTTTGCGGACCTTTGTTTTGTTGGTCTTGTTCAGGCTGTCATATTCGGGGCAGTTGGCGGCCAGCCAGACCTTCAGCCGCTCGATATGGGCCGCTTCTTCTGCACGCCGCGCGGCCTTTTCCGCCTCTGCCTTGGCCTCGGCCTCTGCTCGCCTGGCGGCGCGCACTTCTTCTCGCGCCAGCGCCTCGTCGCCCAATCTGTCGAGTCTCGCTATATCGACGGTCAGGATGTCGATCAGGTCTGCTACGGTGACGTCGCTGCCGTCGATGATCGTCGGCCAGTCGTCGAGCGCCTTCCGGCGGTCGCCCACATCGTGGTCGGACAGCCGAAATCCGCGCTGCCCCTTGATGCCGCTGCTGCATATCGAGACGGTGACGTAGGCGCTGTTGCCGTAGCTCGTCGGGTGCGTGGTGATGCTGACATCATACCCCATGTCGCGCATGTGGTCGGCGGCGGCGGCGGCTTTTGCGAAGATCGGGTTTCTCGTCATCGTGTCTCTCCTGAGAGGCGCGGCCACATGCCGTCTGCCTATGCCTCGACTATAGTTCCGAAATCGGAACTTATCAACCGAAATCGGAGCACCGCGCCGCCTGACATTCCGGGCCGGGGCGGCGGCCGGCGCCGGCGGATGTGGGGCAGGCGCTGCTCGACATCCACGCGCTGGCCGACAACAGGTCACGGGCATCCGCCTCTGCTGCAACTTTTGGTGTCACACACTGCGAAAATTGCCGTCCCGCTACATCTGGCGTGATATCGGATTGGCCGTGTGCAATCGCATCCATCAGATGGGATTTCCACTTGAGATGCTTGTGCTGCGCATCGGTGATCTCACCGATCATGCCGTCCTTGGTGGTCATGGTCTCTCTGCGTCCCGTTCTGCTATCGCCTTGGGAGGCTTTCAGGTTCCCGTCGCCAGGAAGTCGCGCCAGATTTCCTCGACGGCCTCGTTCGTGACCCCCGGCCCCGCGCCGAGGGAGACGCCATTGCCCTCCCGCAGCCGGAACCGCGAGATCAGGTGCTCCAGCCGCTCGGTTTCCTGCCGCAGTGTCGCGGCGGCCGCCGTGGCCTCTTCGACCATCGCGGCGTTCTGCTGGGTAACCTGATCAAGCTGGGTCACGCCCACATTGATTTCGCCCAGCCCGACGGATTGTTCCTGCGCATTGACCGCGATCTCGCTGACCATGTCGGAGATCTGGGTGACGCGCGACACGATATCGGTCAGGGCTTCGCCGGTCCGGTTGACCAGCCCCACGCCGGACGCAACCTGACTGGAACTGCGGTCGATCAGGTCCTTGATCTCACGCGCGGCTTCGGACGACCGCTGGGCAAGGGCCCGAACCTCGGAGGCAACCACGGCAAAGCCTCGTCCAGCCTCGCCTGCCCGCGCGGCCTCCACCCCGGCATTCAGTGCCAGAAGATTGGTCTGGAAGGCGATGTCATCGATCACGCCGATGATCTGGGAAATCCCGTCCGAGGAGTCCTTGATTTCCGACATCGCGCCCACTGCCTGTTTCACGACCTCGCCGCTTTGCTCGGCATCGCCGCGGGCGCCCCGGACGACATGTTCCACCTTGGCCGCACTGTCGGCTGTCGTTTTCACGCTTGTGGTCAGTTCGTCCAGCGCGGCGGCGGTTTCTTCCAGCGTGGCCGCCTGATTTTCGGTCCTGTGGGACAGATCGTCCGAGGACGAGCTGATTTCATCCGACCGCGCGTGGATCTCGATCGCGTTTTGCGCGACCAGCCCGATCAGGTCGTTGAGATTGTCCATCGTCCTGTTGAAGTTCTGGCGCAGCCCTTCGAACGCCTCCGGGAAACGGATGTCGAGCGACCGGGAGAAATCCCCGTCCGCCATATCCTGCAACCCGTTGGCAAGGCTGGTGACGACCACATGCTGCTCTGCCCAGCGGTCATAGCGTTCGATCTCGGACAGGCGTTCCTTTTCTTCCATCGCTTCGCGCTCGCTCAGCGTCCGGTGCAGGCGGGACAGCGCCGCGTGCAGGCGCCTGACCTCTCCGACGCCAAGGCGGAGCGGACGCAAGGCGGCAAGATTGCCGTGGGCCAGCGCCTCCGTTCCGCGGGTCAGACGGGCCAGCGGGCCGAGCACCAGCCCCCAGAGCGCCGCCGCAGAAAGGACCGCAATCCCGCCGATCAGCACGAAGCCGGAGCGCAGCCGGTCGGCAAGTTCTGCCGCGGACGCCGGGTCAATCGTGACCGCACCGCTGGTGATGTAGGTGACCAGACGGTCATAGGTGACGTATTCGGCCCCGAGAAGCAGCGCCAGACCACCGGCAATACCGATCGCCGAGACGGAACTTCGCCAGCCGCCAAGCAGGGATTGGCTCTTGTTGGACATCGTCAGGTTCCCGTTTGTCGCGCGATTTACAATTCTTGGACCTATCCCTAGCGGCCAAGACATTACCAAGACCTTCACGCCCTGCCCTGGATTAGGAAGAATGCGCGCGATTGACAGAATGCCGCGGCAGCCGAAGTGCATGCTTCCGTTCATGAAAACCGGGCCGCGGCACATTAGCCAAGGCTTAACATGCTCTGTGCTTGGGTGCGTCTGACCGACTCCCCAAGGCGCAAGGGCCATGACCAGCTATTCCGAAATGACCGAAGAAATCGCAGCCGCGCAGATGAAGCATCTCAAATGGCGCGGCAATCTTGCACGCGCGATTGCCCAGGGCCGTTCCGAAATCTCTCCCGAAAAGGCCGGATGCGACCGCAGTTGCGATTTCGGCAAATGGTTTCACGGCCCCTCGATTCCGGCAGAGCTGAAATCGGGCGAGGCGTGGAACGCCATCAACGCCGCCCATGCGTCCTTTCACAAGACCGCGGCGGAGGTGCTGACACTGGCCATCGGCGGACAGCCAGAGGAGGCCCGCGCCCTTCTGACCGGCACCTTCTGCGACAAGGCCGACGGCGTGCTGAAGGCGCTGAGCCTGTGGAAATACGAGATGAAGACAAAGGATCAGGAACAGTCCTGACCCGGGCCTGTTGTGCCGGGACGCCGGGCAAAAACCGGCCGCTGCGATCTGCTTGCGGGAAAGCGCCGCCTTGCCCCTTCCCGCCTGAATTGACAAAATCCTACCTTTCGCCCGGCGCAGGGCCTATCCTCCCGCTATCGGCGGGGGCATCGATTTGGACACATCCTGGATTCTCAGCACCCCTTACACGCGCCTGACGGGGGAGCGGTACGTGTGTGTCGAAGGCGAGGACAGTGCCCTTGCCGGGCCGTCGATGCAGCTGGCCGACTTCGTCGCCCGGATGGAGGATATCCGCGACCACAGCCACGATCCGCTGGTGTCATGGTCCCAGGGCCGAAGTCTCGACCTTTCCGACCTTGGCGTTCTGGGTGAAACCGCGGCCTGCGCGCCGTCCCTTGGCGCTGCGCTGCGATGTCTGGCGCAAGGCTTCCCCATTCTTCAGTCCGGCACCCGCGCGCGGTTCGAGATCAACGGGGACAAGGCGCACTTTTCCTATCGCGTGCTCGATTTCCGGATCTGGCCCCGGCGCGGTGATGCCGAACTGACCATCGGGCTTTTCGCGGCGCTGGCAGAACGCTGTGGCGTCCCGCCCGCCGCCATCGACGCGATCCGTTTTGAACATGATGCCTGTGGCCGCACCGCCGCGCTTGCATCCGCCCTTCGGTTGCAACCGCGGATGGGGGCGCAGGACAATGCGATCTGCCTGCCGGTGCGGTTTCTGGACAACCCGCTGCCGGGGCCGGCACAGGGCATGGCGTATCAGACCGGTCTGCAATCGCTGGCGCGCGCACTGATCGATGTCAAACGTCAGGAACGGCTGTCGACCCGCGTCCGCCACGTCATCCTGGAAGGGATCGGGCACGCCGCCATCGACCAGAACACCATTGCCGAACGGCTGGGCATGTCGCGCCGCAGCCTGCGACGGCATCTGGAGGCCGAGGGCACCAGCTTTCAGGACCTGATGGAGGAATGCCGGCGCGCCTGCGGCCATGCGATGCTGACCCGCACGCGGATGCCGCTCAGCGATATCGCCTTTGCACTGGGCTATTCCGACCAAAGCGCCTTTTCGCGGGCGTTCTCCCGCTGGTTCGGGGAATCCCCGCGCGAATTGCGCCGCACCGGCGGGAGAGAGGAAAGCGTGATCCGCTGATCGAACGGCCCCTCCCGCGCCGGGCCGGCATGGGCAATGAAGATGCGCGTGCGGTCGGGATAGTGGGTGTCGAGCGCCGTCAGGATGCGGCGGGCGGCGGCCGCGTCGATTTCCGACAGGCTCTCGTCTAGGATCAGGATACGAAACGGCAGCAGCAGCGCCCGGGCCAGCGCGATCTTCTGCCGTTCCCCGCCCGAGAGGTTCGCGCCAGACTCCGACAGGGCAAGGTCAAGCCCCGCCCCCTGCGCCCGCAGCCAATCGGCCAGATCGGCGTGCTCCAGCACCTGCCAAAGCCGCGCGTCGCTGGCCCCCGGATCGGCAAGGCGCAAATTCTCCGCAAGGCTCATCCGCAGGAGCGTGGCCCGCTGCGGCACCAGCGCAATCGCACGGCGCAAGGCCACCGGGTCAAGGTCGCGCACGTCCCGGCCGTCGAGCGTCACAGTTGTTCCCGGCGCGGGCGGGGACAGCCGCAGGGCAATGTGCAGAAGGCTGGTCTTGCCAATCCCGCTAGGCCCGTCGATCAACACCCGTTGGCCCGGCGGGATGGTGGCCGTCACGGGGGCATGGGCCGCCACGGTGCTGCCCGCCCGATCGAAGGCAAGGGTCGCGCCGGGGGGCAGCGGCTGGCCGGCAGGCTCCGCCGCATCCCCATCCATCAGATCGGCCAACCGCCCCGCCGCCACCTTGGCCTGCGCCTGTGCGTGGTAAAGCCCCAGCAGGTTCCGCAAGGGCCCCGTCAGCATACCAATATAGGCCAGAAAGGCGATCAGCGATCCGATCTGCCATTGCCCCTGCACCACCCACAGCCCGCCGATCACCAGAACCGAAAGCCGGACCAGCGCCCCGATCACCTGCGGCACCGCACCGACCAGTTCCAGCCAGCGCCGCTGACGTTCCAGCAACCCGATCTGGCGCGCCTGCAAGGGGTCCAGCGCGTCGGCCTGCCGCGCGCCCGCGCCAAGGCTGCGCAGGACGGCCATGCTGGCAAGGCTTTCGATGACGAAGCCCGACAGCGCACCGCGCATCTCTCGCACCTCCTCGGCCCGCGCCTGTGTCTTGCCGCGTGCCCAGGCGAGAAACACCAATTCGACGGGCGCGGCCGCAATCGGGATCAGGGCCAGCCGCCAGTCGAGCAGGGCCAGCATCACCGCGCCCCCGGTCAGGCGGACGATGGCCCCGAAGGCCGCCAGAAGCGAGTCGAAGGCGAATTTCTGAATCTCGGCGGTATCGCCGTCGATCCGGGCCATCATCTCCCCCACCGGATGCGCCGGGGCCAGCGGGTCGCGCGAAAGGCTTGCCCGCATCGCCCGCCCCCGCAGGTCGGCCAGCATATGGGCCGAGAACCGAAGATGAAGCAGCGAATTGCCAACGCCCATCATCAGCGCCACGAGGCCAACGCCGAAGGTGGCCAGCGCCCATGTCCAGACCGCGCGTGCATCGCCCGCGACAAGCCCCTGATCGATGAACTGCTTGGTCAACCACGGGGTGGCGAGGCCGAGGAGTGCAGCCAGCAGGGAACTTGCCAATACCAGAAATATACCGCCCGAGGCCCGCGCGATCACCGGACCCAGCCATGCCGCCGCCCCCGACCCGAAAAAGACCCGTGCCGAGGCCCTGCCGAACACCGATGACAGGGGCGTCACGCGCAGCCCCGCCGCTCAGCCCCCAGGAACCGTGCCGCTTCCCCAAGGGCCATGCGGGCCGCGGCCCCGTCCTTGTACGCCGCCCCCGCCAACAGCCGTGCGGCCAGATGGCCCGCCACGCGGGCCGCGGCCATGCTGGCACCGCCCTGCCCTTCATGCCCCTGTTCGGGAGAGCCGCACCACGCACCGATCACCCCATCCTCCAGAAGCGACAGGCTGTCCCAGTCGCAGCGGGCATCGCCGCTTGCGGGAATGATACCGGGATAAGAGGCCGGATAGCACGGGCCGCCCCGCGCCGGATAGGCCGACACAACGATCATGCCGGCCCGCACCGCCTCGGTCGCGGCGCGGCGCAGGGGCGCGCGGTCCGCGGCAAGGCCAAGGCTGAGGCAGATCACGTCAATCTCTTGCCGGTCGGCCTTTTGCCCCGACAGCCATTCCAGCGCGCTGGCCACCTGTATCGCTGTCGTCACGGGACGATCCTGAAACACCTGTGCATGCACGAGCTGCACGCCCGGCGCGGCCTTGCGGATCACCTCCGCCACCGCTGTGCCGTGGCCCAACCGGTCGGGGCGGGCAGAGATCCATGTGCCATCGGGCAGGAACAGGCGCCCGCCCGCCACTTCGCCCTCCGGGCCGCCGCTGTCGATCACGCCGACACGGATGGGGCGGCCGGCAGTCAAGCTCTACTCGTCCCGGGTAAACAGCCGGATCGAGGCCAGCGACATGGAATGCCCGTCCGGCATGTCGATCTGTCCCTTCCGTTCCAGCGTTTCGGCATCATAGACGCCAATATCGCCCAGCGTCCCGCCGATATAAAGCGTCTTGCCATCGCTGGAGACATTCACCGAGTAATAGCTGTGCGGCAGGTCCACCCGCTTGATCGGTTCTCGGGTCTCCAGATCGAAACTGGAAAGCTGGTTATAGACGCCGTAGATCCTGCTGCGGTCGGCATCGGCGACGGTGGAGAAATAGAAGATGTCGGTCGCCTCGGCGTCCTTCATTTCCATCTCGCCGCTTTGCAGGTCGAGCGTCAAAAGGCCCGTGCGGTACGCCTCCGGGTCCATCGGGTCGCCATCGGCGCGGAAGGTATAGAAGGGCGTCGTGACCATGTCGGCCACCTCGAACTGCGACCAGGCATCCAGAACGTCGGGCTGCACGTAGTCATCGCCGCCCCAGCCCTGGATCGGCATCTCGCCGATCTTCTCGCCCGTCGCGCCGTCGAAGACGTGCATCTCTCGGCCCATGCCATAGATCTTCGTCCCGTCCGTGGAATAGGCGATAACGGTGATCTGGCGCGGGGCCTCTGCCCGGGTCTTCAGCTTGCCGGTGTCGGCGTCATAAAGCGCAAGGCGCGTGGGCTGCACCTCGAACTCGTTCTTGTAGATATGGACCGGGCTTTCATAGACGGCGAGCGTCTTGCCATCGGGCGAGAGATCCATCCCGAACAGCGCCTTTACCCGTTCGTCGCGGGAAGACAGGCGGATGCGCTTGATCTCCTCCCCGGTTTCCAGATCGATCTCGGCGATCACCTCGTTCTTGGCGATGATGATGAAGGCACGCTTGCCGTTGGGGGTGATCGCCGGAAGGCTTGGCAAGGGGCCGGCCTTCTTCATCTCGATCACCTTGTCGACTTTCATCGCCTCGGCGTCGACGATCACCAGCCGGTCGGGGCGCGTGGGCGCCAGCAGATAGTCCTTCGCAACCGCGGGCGTGGCGGCCAGCAGGCAGGCAAGGGCGGTCAGGGTCTTCATCGGCGTCACCCTTTCAGCTTGGGGAAGACGGACTGAAGCTGGCGCCAGTCCTGTTCGGCCGCAGGCGCCTTGTCGGACCAGTCGGGATAGCTGGTCATCGTGTCGGGCACCTGCGCGGGCCACCAGCAGGGGTCGGCGCAGCCGTACAAATCCGCCTCCATCGGCTGGCAGAGGTTCGCGACGCCGCCGAAGGCATCGACCTCCCACCCCGGATCGAAAGAGGTCGTGCAGCCCACCAGCGCGTTCATCGCCAGAACCTCTTCCTCGGTCCCCTCTTCGGGTTTGGCCTTGTCGGCCTCGTCCATGGCCTTCGCCCGGGCATTGGCAGGGGTCAGGTGTTTCATGTGCTGGCTCTCCTCGGCTCAAGATGGCGGCGGAAAAACGACGGGTTCGCCTGCATGATACGGGTATAGGCGGCGATCCCGAAATCGACCCAGTCCCGCATCAGGTCGCAATAGTGATAGACGGGGGCGAAGGCATCGCCCTGCCTCGCATAGGCTTCGTGGTAACAGCCGCCGGCGCAGATCCCGCGGATCCGGCAGGTGCGGCAGCCATACTGGCTGCGGTCCTGCGCGCCCTCGATGAAGGCGGCGAGTTTCGGCAGGTCTATCCCGCGGTCCACATTGCCATAGGTCGGCTGGTCGGACCCAACGAACCGGTGGCACAGATGCAGATCGCCCGCCCGGTCCACGGCCAGCATCCCCAGCCCCGCGCCGCAAGGCACGGCCTTTTTCGTGCCTTGCGCGATATCGGTCAGCAACTGGTGCATGTTGGAGAAACCGATATTCTCCCCCCGGATCGCGGCGTCGACATAGCGGCGGCCAAGGGTCTTCATGTCCTCGAAAACGTCGGTCAGCGCCGCGCCATCAAGATTGAACACCGACACGGGGCCAGACGTCGCCGGGCCGAAGCCCACCTCGGCAAAGCCCAGATCTTTTTTCAGGTGATCGTGAATCGCGATCACGTCGGTCACGCCCCGGGTCAACGTGACCCGCGCGCCAACGGGCCGCGACCGATAGCGCGCCAGCAGCATCCGCACATTGCGGGCCACGACGTCATAGGTGCCCTTGCCGCCCACCGTCCGCCGGTTGACGTCATGCAACGCCTTGGGGCCGTCCATCGACACGGTCAGCGCAAACCGATGCGCGTCGAACCAGTCGACCATTTCCTCGGTCAGAAGTGTGGCGTTGGTGGTCAGCGAGAAATCGACCGTCTTACCCAGGTCCGCCGCGCGCGGTTCGGCATAGTCCACCACCTGTCGGATCAGCGCGATGTTCGACAGCGGCTCGCCGCCGAAGAACACCACGTTCACGCGGTCGCGGTCCTTGGCCTGTTTCAACAGCAGTTCGAACGACGCCTTGGCCGTGTCGAACGCCATCTTCTCGCCCTTGGCGGGGACGGTCAGGTCCTCCTTGTAGCAATAGGTGCAGGCGAGGTTACAACCGGTGTTGACGTTCAGGACGATGGTTGAAAGGGGGATGTCCTCCACCCTGGCGATCCTCATCGGTGCCTCGGGGTCGGCCGCGTTCCGCAGGATGTCGAGCGAGACGAAGCTTTCGACGCATTCGGCCAGATCGGCGGCGCCGTGCCGCCCGCCAAGTTCGCGTTGCATCGTGTCGGCATCGACCGCCCCCACCCGCCGGAACAGGTCATAGACGTCTTGCGCCACGGCATCGAGTTCATAGAGCCCCGTGGTCGGCACATGCATCAGCATGGCCCGGCCGTCCACATCCACCCGGTGGGCATTGTGGGGGATCAGCGTCAGCGCACCCATCATGTCAGCGGATCGGCGTGTCGACAAAGCGCTGGACAGTGGCGAACAGTTGCGCCCGGCCCTCCAGCAGCTCGGCGCCATCCGTCACCTTGGCGATCACCGACAGGTTGCCGGCATTGTTGGTGGTCATCCGGCGCGCGGGGTTGGGGCCTGCATCACCCGGGGTGAACAGCCCGGTGTCGTCGATGCTGCCCGCGAATTTGGCATCCTCAAGCATCGCGGCGACCTCGTCGAAATTCTCGGTGCTCCACTCCGCGGGGAAATAGCCGACGCGGATGTCATCCTCGGTGCCGGGTTCGCCGTCGGGACCGTTGATATAGCCCGCGGCCTCGAACTGCGCGGGAACCTTGGGGATCGGGCCGCCATTGCCCCCGATCCGGGAAATCGCGACCTCGGGGACAACCTCGATCCTGTCGAGATCCTCGAACAGCACGATCGAGGTCGAGAGATCGCCAAGCGCGATTTCCGCCCAGCCCTCCGCCGCCGCGGCATCGGCTGTCACGCGCAAGACAACCTGTTCCGGGGTGTCCGACACGACCTCCCCCGACAGCCCTTCGGGCAGCGCGGGCGCCCCGGACAGGCCGACACCGGTCAGGGTGATCTCGGCCGTTTCGCCAAGCCGCAGATGCGTGGGGCTTGCGGTCAAGATTTGCGGCTTGCCATCGGTTTTCGCCGCAACCAGACGCCCGCCGATCACATCGCGGTCGGCTTCGAACCAGCGGCCCGACAACGCGCCGTCGGGGCCCAGCGCCAGCACCTGCCGGATCTGGGTCTCTCCATCGGTCAGCGTGGCGCGCCATTCGCCCGCGCCATAGACCATGCCAAGGCCGGAGAAGGTTCGCCCGGCGCCATCGGCAAAGGTCAGATCGAGCGTGACGTCATAGCCCCCTTCGGTCGCGCCCAGTTCCATCGTCCCGCTGTAGTCGCCGGTGCCCGGCACACGCCCCACGACCGACCAGGTGCCCGACAGGTCGGTATCGGTCGCGGCCACGCGGTCGCCATAGGGATAGGTTTCCACAAGGAAATCCAGAACCTCGCCCCGTGCGATGCCCCACCAGTCCCGGTCCCGGGCAAGCGCCTGATATTCCAGCGTCGGATACTGGCCGAGGTGGAAATGCAAGAGCTTCTCCCAATCCTCCGCCGTGCGCCGTTGCAGGGCGACGCGGGCATAGGAATGGCAGCGGGCGCACATCTCTGCCATCAACTGGCTTGGAGCCTCGTCCACGGCCACGGGTTCCTGTTCAAGGATGTAGCGCCAGCCGCCGGTTTCCGCGACCGACAGGCCGCGGGTCTCTGCCAGGTACTTCACCACCACGGCGCGGTCGGCATCATCGATCCTGACGCGGTGGTTGCGCATCATCCGCACGACGGTCATGTCCCATGCTTCGGGCGTTCGGCGGCCGTCATCGATGCGTGGATAGCTGCCATCCTCCCGCTGTTCGTGGCAGTTGGAGCAGACCTTCTCGATGATCTCCTCTGCCTCCATCGCGGCGGACGGATGGGCAAGCGCAAGGGCCGCGCAGGTCGACAATAGGGCGGCGGTGGCGTGTCGGCTCATCGGGTGGTGATCCCTCTCGCTTGATCGGTCTGTCGAGGTCGCGTCGTCGCGGGGCGCTTTGACGCGTCTCTCACGATCCTGTCGGCACCGGACCCTGCAATTCTTGACATTTCCGGACAAAGTTAATGCCCGTTTGCCGTGTCCCGTTCGCGCGGCCTAGGCTGTGTCGAAAGTAAACCGCGACCGGGGACCAGATGCACAAAGGAAAGGCAGACAGCGAATGACGCCTGTTATGCATGACCTCGCGGTGCTGGGCGGCGGGCCCGCCGGGGCGGTGTCGGCATGGTTGGCCGCCCGGGACGGGCTGCGGACCGTTCTGATCGATCCCTGCATGACCGTCCCGCGGATCGAGGGGCTTAGCCCCCGCTTGCATCTCTGGCTGTCCCGCCAGGGGCTGCTGGCCGGGTTCGACAAGCTGGTCGGGCCGCTGCCGCGGATCAGCCATTGGGGCGAAACCATTGAGACCGTGAACCGCGAATGGCTGGTGGACCGGGCAGAGCTTGACGCGCATCTGAGGCAGGCGGCCGTTGCGGCGGGGGCCAGATTGCATCAGGCGACCGGGCGGGTTGCCGACCGGGGCGACGGGACGGTGACACTTTCGCTGTCCGACGGGGCGCAACTGACGGCAAGGCGTGTCTTCGACGCGCGGGGCCGCAAGGCCCATGCCGGGCGCGGCGCCGTGCTGCGCGGCCCTGCGACGGTGTCGATCTGCGGTTGGGTCGAGGGCAGCGCCGATGCCACGCCCTCCGTTTCGATCCTGCCCTTCGAACACGGGTGGCTGTGGGTCGCCGCGATTGGCCCCGGGCGGGTCTGGGTGCAGTTCCTCGGCGATGCCGATGCGCCGGGCACGCCAACCGACCGGTTGCTGGATGCGCTGTGCCATGTCGCGGGCTTTTCCGGCCGCGTCTTCGGTGACTTGGTCGTGCGGGACTCTGCCCCTGTCCTGATGCCACCAGTAGAGGATCTGTCGGTCCTGCCCATCGGCGATGCGGCCGCGGCGGGCGACCCCCTGTCCGGGCATGGCCAGTTCTGGGCGGTGTCCGGTGCGCTCGCGGCCACGGCGGCGCGCAAGAACCTTGCAACCCGCCCCGGTGCGGAGAGCGAGGCGCTCGCCCGCCGCTTCCTGGCCGAACGGTCGCGAGAGGTGTTCCTGCGGCAGGCCCGGGTCGGGCGTGATTTCATCCGCCTGATGACGCGCTTTCGCGAATACCCGTTCTGGGAACGGCGCTGGGATTTCCCCGACGATGAACCGCTGCATGCCGCGACGGACGAGTTTCGAACCGACCGGGCGGTCGTCGTCTGTGATGGCGTGCTGGAGGAACGGCAGATCCTGCGCACCCCCGCCTCCCCCTCTGGCGTGGCATGGTTCGGGCGGATCCCGGCTGTCGATGCGTGGGAGGCGTTTCGGAGCGGCATGCCCGTCGAAGACATGGTCGCACGCTGGGGAGAAGCGGCGCGCAAGCTGCCGGAATTCATCGAACGGGAACGCGCGGGGCCAGTGCCCGACGATGAGGAACCGATCAGGTAATGGCATCGGGCGGCGCGCTGGTCCCCTTCCGCGTGCCCCAAACCGCTTGTCCCTTGCCGCGGGGCGGAGAGTCGCCCAAGCTGAACCCATCTGCGCCAACTTGCGAGGTGTCCCATGCCCTATGCCGACGCATCCTTCACCGGGCCCGATCTTTGCGCCCTGCCCGCGCGCGAGGCCGTCCGGCTGCTGAAATCGGCGGAGGTGTCGCCATCCGAGTTGCTGGAGGCCGCATGGCAGCGGATGGAACAGGTGGAGCCCTTGGTGAATGCCACCGTCATCCGCAATGACGACCGGGCGCGGGCGGCCATCGCGTCACTGCCCGCGCGGGCCGACCGAAACGCCGGTGCCCGCGGCTGGCTGGCCGGGTTGCCCATCGGTATCAAGGATCTGATCAACGTCGCCGGCATGCGTGCCACCTATGGCAGCCCGGCCCTGGCCGATTTCGTGCCCGAGGAAAGCGACCCGCTGATCGACCGGCTGGAAGAGCGCGGCGCAATCATCGCGGGCAAGACCAACACGCCGGAATTCGGCGCGGGCGGCAACGCCTTCAACGCGGTCTTCGGCAGCACCCGGAACCCTTGGGACACCGGGCGCAACGCGGGCGGGTCCTCTGGCGGGGCGGCGGTGTCGCTGGCCACCGGGGAAGTCTGGCTAAGCCACGGATCCGACCTTGCCGGATCGCTGCGCACGCCGGCGGCCTTTTGCGGGGTGATCGGGTTTCGGCCAAGCCCCGGGCGATGCGGTGGCGCGCCGGCCGACACCGCCTTTGCCCTGGAGGCCGTTCAGGGTCCGATGGCGCGGGACATCCGCGACACCGCGCTCTTTCTCGACGCGATGGCGGGGTTCGACCCGCGCCACCCGATTTCCATCGAAGAACCGGCCACCGGGTTCCAGGCGGCGCTGGACCAGCCGCCGGGCGAGATCCGCATCGCGTTTTCCGAGGACCAGAACGGCTTTGCCCCCGTCGAGGGCGATATCCGCACGGTCCTGCGCGGCGCGATGGAGGCGATCGCCGGTGAAGGGGTAGCGGTCGAGAATGCCTGCCCCGATCTGCCGGGGCTTTACGACACCTACGCCACACTTCGGGGCATGCATTACGGCGCGGTCAATGCGCGCCTGCCCGACCATGTCCGGGCGCATTTCAAGCGGACACTGGCCGAAAACACCGCCTTTGGCCTGCAGGTGACGACCGAACAGATCTACGATGCGATGCGCCAACGCACGGTGCTCTACCACGCGATGCGCAGCTTCCTAGAGGGCTTCGACGTGCTGGCGATCCCCGTCACCGGCATCGCCCCCGGCCCGGTCGAAGAGGAATATCCCACCGTCGTCGATGGCGAACCGCTGTCCGATTACATCGACTGGCTGCGCTTTTCGTTCCTGTCGACCACGACGACCCTGCCCGCCCTGTCGATGCCTGCGGGCTTTACCGCGGGGGACCTGCCGGTCGGGCTGCAACTGATCGGCCCGCCGCGGGGCGAGGCGCGGCTGTTGCAGGTGGCGCTGGCGATCGAGGACCGGTTGAACCTTGGCTGCCGGCCGATCGACCCGGTGTCCCCGGGCGACTGAGCCGGGTCAGTCCGCCAGCGGCAACCGCTTCTCCGCCAGCCGGGCGAGGACCGAGGCCCCCATCGGCAGGATCTCTTGCCCCAAGACGAAGGCGGGGCTGTGGAGCGGCGCGGTGCCCGAATGGCCCAGCATGCAATAGGCGCCGGGAACGACCTTGAGCATATCCGCGAAATCCTCGGACCCGGTCAGGGGGCGGTCGATCTCGGCCACGTTGTCGGGGCCCAGAACCTCGGCCGCGGCGCCCAGATAGGCGTCTGACAGGTCGGGGTCGTTCTCCAGCACGTCGAAGATGTTGCGGCTGTCCAGATCGATCTCCACCCCATAGGCTTCGGCGAACCCACGGCACAGCGCGGCCATCCGCGCCTCGGCCAGATCGCGGATATCGTCCTTGAAATAGCGGATGGTGCCGGCCAGATGCGCCTCTTCCGGGACGACGTTATAGGCCGATCCCGCATGGATCTGCGTCACCGACAGAACGCAGGCCTCTTGCGCGGGGATGTTCCGGCTGAGGATGGTCTGAAGCTCTCCCACCAGCGCGGCGGCGATGACCAGCGCATCGCGTGACTGATGCGGCATGGCGGCATGGCTGCCCTGCCCCTTGATCCGGATGTCGAAGAACTGCGCCCCCGCCATCGCCGCGCCCTTGCAGATCGTCAGCTTGCCCGGCGCGCCGTTGGGGTTGTTGTGCAGGCCATAGACCTCGTCGCAGGGGAAGCGCTCGAACAGCCCTTCGGCCAGCATGCGGCGCGCACCGCCCAACCCCTCCTCTGCCGGTTGGAAGATCAGCATCACGGTGCCGTCGAAATCGCGCGTCGCGGCCAGGTATTTCGCCGCGCCCAACAGCATGGTGGTGTGCCCGTCATGGCCGCAGGCATGCATGGTACCTGTTGTCCCCGAGACATAGGGAACTCCCGATGCCTCGGTGATCGGCAGGGCGTCCATATCGGCGCGCAGCCCCACGCAGCGGTTGCCCTTTCCCCGCCCGCGGATCAGGCCGACGACGCCGGTGCCGCCGATGCCTTCATGCACCTCGTCCACGCCCCAGGCCCGCAACCGATCCGCCACGATGCCGGCGGTGCGGGCTTCCGCAAACCCCAGTTCGGGATGGGCGTGCAGGTCCTCGAAGATACCGACAAGGTCGGCGGTCTCCGCCTCGATTTCAGCGATCAGCGTCATGGGGGCCCCTTATCCGTCCAGCATGTGATGGCCCGGCGCCGCGGCCAGAAGGGCCCTGGTATAGGCGTGCTGCGGGTTGGCATAGACATCGGCCGTGGGGCCGCTTTCCACCACCACCCCGTGCTGCATCACCATGATCCGGTCGCAGACCTGCGCGGCCACCCGCAGGTCATGGGTGATGAACAGCATGGCAAGATCGAACTCCTTGCGCACCTCTTCCAGCAGGTCCAGCACCTGCGCCTGAACGGAGACGTCCAGCGCCGACACGGCCTCATCCGCGATCAGCGCCACGGGTTCCATCGCCAGGGCACGGGCGATGCAAATCCGCTGTCGCTGCCCGCCGGAAAACTGGTGCGGGAACCGTTCCAGCGCGGCGGGGTCAAGCCCCACGATCCGCATCAGCCGTTCGGCGCGGTGCCGGGCCTCTCCCGCCGGGATGCCGAAATTCATCGGCCCCTCGACGATGGACTGGCCGACCGTCCGGCGCGGGTTGAGCGAGCGGTAGGGATCCTGGAACACGATCTGGATGTCCCGGCGATGGTCGCGCATCGCGCCCTCGCGCAGGGCGGCGATATCCTCGCCATTGATCAGGATCCCGCCCGAGGTCGGGTCGATCAGGCGCATCACGCAGCGCGCCACGGTGGACTTGCCAGACCCGCTTTCGCCGACGATGCCCAGCGTCTCCCCCCGGTTCACGACGAAGTTCACGTCCTGCGCCGCATGGACCACGCGCCCGCCCCCGAACAGCCCCTTGGTCCCGTAGCGCTTGTCCAGATGCCGCGCCTCGATCACCTTGGCGGCCCTTGCGGGCGCGCGGGCGGGCGGTTCCATCGACGGGACGGCGCCGATCAGCATCTTGGTGTAATCGTGCTGGGGGTTGCCCAGAACCTCTGCCACCGGGCCCTGCTCGACCACCCGGCCGTGCTGCATCACCAGCACCCGGTCGGCGATTTCCGCCACCACGCCGAAATCATGGGTGATGAACAGAACACCCATGCCGCGCCGTTCCTGCAATTCGCGGATCAGCACGAGGATCTGCGCCTGCGTTGTGACGTCGAGCGCGGTGGTGGGTTCGTCCGCGATCAGCAGAACCGGTTCCAGCACCAGCGCCATGGCGATCATGATCCGCTGCCGCTGCCCGCCCGAAAGCTGATGCGGATAGCTGTCATACATCTTTTCTGGGTCGGGCAGATGCACGTCGGCCATCGCGGCGACGACCTTTTTCCGACGCTCTGTCGCGGACAGGTCGGTGTGAATCTCCAGCATCTCGGCGATCTGGTCGCCCACGCGGGCCACAGGGTTCAGGGCCGTCATCGGCTCCTGAAAGATCATCGCCATCTTTTCCCCGCGCAGCTTGCGGATGCGCCGGTCGTTGTCGGCGAGGATGTTCTCCCCCTCCAGCAGGATCTCGCCCGCCGTGGGGGTCAGGGCGCGCCGGTCGTGCAGGCCCATGACCGTGAAGGCGGTCACCGATTTGCCCGATCCGGATTCGCCCACGACGCAGACGATTTCGCCCTTTTCGACCTGAAAGGTGATGTCCTGCACCGCATAGGGCCGGTCGGCATGTTTGGGCAGGCTGACAGACAGCCCGCGGATATCCAGAACCGCCGTCATCGCATCGTCCTCGCAATCCGTGGGTCAAGCGTGTCGCGCAGCCCGTCGCCCACGATGTTCACCGCCAGAACCGTGACGGCCAGCGCGATGCCGGGGAAGAAGATGATCCACGGCGTCAACTGAAAGAACGTCCGCCCCTCGGACATGATGTTGCCCCAGCTCGGGATCTCGGGCGGGATACCGGCGCCGAGGAAGCCCAGGATAGCCTCGGTCAGCATGGCAGAGCCGCAGATATAGGTGGCCTGCACGATCAAGGGCGCGATGGTGTTGGGCAGAACATGGCGCGACATGATCAGCGGCACGCGGGTGCCCGCCGCAATGGCGGCCTCGACATAGGGTTCTTCGCGCACGGTCAGCACGACGGAGCGGACCAGCCGCACCACCCGCGGGATCTCGGGGATGACGATGGCAATGACCACGGTCGCCAGCGTGGCCCCGGACAAAGAGATCATCGCGATGGCCAGCAGGATCGCGGGGATCGACATCAGCCCATCCATCACCCGCATGATCAGCGCGTCGGCCCATCGGATATAGCCCGCGACAAGGCCCAGCACCAAACCGATGGCAATCGCGACAACCGCCACGGTCAGCCCCACGATCAGCGACACGCGCGCGCCGTTGACCACGCGGGAAAACACGTCGCGCCCCAACTGGTCGGTGCCGAAAAGCCCGTATTCGCCGGGCGGCTTCAGCCGCGACATCGGGTTCAGCGCCACCGGGTCAAGCGTGAAGAACGGCCCGATGATCGCGATCAGCACGATGGCAATCAGCAGAAGGCTGCCCCACAGCACCCCCTTGTGGCGCGCGGCAATGCGCCAGAGGCTGACATCCTCGGCCGGGGCCGGCATCTCGACGGATTGGTCGGCCATCAGTAGCGGATCCTCGGATCAAGGAAGGTGTAGGTCAGGTCGATCAACAGGTTCAGAAGGATGTAAAGGAAGCTGAAGAACAGGATCAGGCCCTGGATGATCGGGTAGTCGCGCGCCAGAACCGCATCCAGCACCAGCCGCCCAAGCCCGGGAATGTTGTAGACGCTTTCGGTAACGACGACCCCGCCGATCAGAAGGGCGATGCCGATGCCGATCACGGTGACGATGGGTACCGCCGCGTTGCGGAGCGCATGGCGCATCAGCACCTTGAACTCGCTTTGCCCCTTGGCGCGGGCGGTGCGGATATAATCCTCCTCCAAAACCTCGATCACCGAGGCGCGGGTCATCCGGGCGATCAGCGCGATGAAGATCACGCTGAGCGTGACGGTCGGCAGGGTGATGTGGCGCAGGAACGGGATCAAGCCGTCCTCGAACGGCGAGCGATAGCCCTGAACCGGCAGGACATGCAGGTTCAGCGCGAAGACGTAGATCAGGATATAGCCCAGCACGAAGACCGGCACCGAGAAGCCCCCGACCGAGAACAGCATCACCACCCGGTCGACCCAGCTTCCCGCCCGGAACGCGGCCAGGGTGCCAAGGGGAACCGCAACCGCGATGGAAAACAGGATCGTGGTCAGGGCCAGCAGCATCGTCGGCTCGATCCGCTGGGCGATCAGTTCCACCACGGGCTTGTTGGAAAAGATCGAGGTCCCCAGATCGCCCTGCATCAGTTGCGCGACCCATCGGAAGAACTGCACCACGATGGGGTCAGACAGGCCCAACTGTTCGCGGATGCGGGCCACATCCTCGGCGGTGGCATAGTCGCCCGCGATCACGGCGGCCGGGTCGCCGGGGGCCAGGCGCAACAACAGAAAGACGAACAGCGCAACGACCAGCATGACCGGCACGGTCATCAGGATGCGCTTCAAGACATAACCGAGCATCGGGCACTCCGGAACAGGGATGCGGGGGACAGGCCCCCCGCATCGGGATCATTCAGGCCGCCGGTCCTATTCGACCGACATGTTCCAGAAGAACTGCACCGGCGACTTGATCAGGCCCTTGACGTTGTTGCGATAGGCAACCGGCACGAAGAACTGGCCCAATTCGCCCGAGGCACCGATGGCCCAAAGCCGCTCTTGCACCTTCTCGGCAAGCGCCTTCTTCTCTTCCGCCGTGCTGGCCTGCGCAAAGGCGGTGCGCGCCTCTTCCAGCTCGGCATCCGCTGCCCAGCCGAACCAGCCCTTGTCGGGGTTGCCCGAGAACGCGATGGCCATCGGGTCGATCACGTCGGCGCCGATCCACCAGGTGTGGAAGATGTTCCAGCCGCCCTCGCCCACCGGGTCGCGCAGCGCCCGGCGAGAGGTCAGCGTGGCCCAGTCCATCGCCTCAAGCTTCACGTTGAAGCCCGCCTTGCGCAGCTTTTCGGCGGTGACCAGCGTGAAGGCCGACAGCACCGGGATGTCGGTCGGGTGCATGATGACCACCGGCGTGCCGTCATAGCCGGTCTCGGCCAGTGCGGCCTTGGCCTTTTCGATGTCGCCCGTCGCCATCACCTCGGACCCGACATCGTTGGTCAGCGGCGTGCCGCAAGGGTAGACCGAATAGCAGGTCTTCCAGTAGTCGGGGTTGCCGATGGCAGCGGCAAGGTAGTCTTCCTGCTTCATCGCCATGATCGCGGCGCGCCGGACGGCGGCATCGTCGAAGGGCGGCAGAATATGGTTGAAGCGGGCAAAGCCGATGCTGCCGAGGGGATCGTTGACCTCTACCGTGATATCGGGGTTCGACGCCATGATCGGCGCAAGGTCCGGCGCGGGCTGTTCGAAGAAGTCGATCTCACCGGCCATCAGCGCGTTCATCGCCGTGGTGTTGTCGGGGAAATACTGCCAGATCACCTTGTCGACCTTGGCGACCTTGCCGCCCGACGCGGCAGAGGGCGGTTCGTCCCGCGGCACGTAGCCCTCGAACTTGGTATAGACGACCTTCGATCCCGGCACCCATTCATCGGCCTGGAACACGAAGGGGCCAGAGCCGGTGTAGTCGGTGATCTGCTCGAACGGGTCGGTCTCGGCCACGCGCTTGGGCATGATGAACGGCACGTTGGAGGAAATCTTGCCGATGGATTCCAGCACGAGGCCGAACGGTTCGGACAGGGTCATCACCACCGTCTTGTCGTCCGGGGCCTCAAGGCTTTCGACCACGCCAAACAACTGCTGCCCCATCCCGTCGCGCGCGCCCCAGCGTTTCAGGGACGCCACGACATCCTCACCCGTCACCGGCGCGCCATCGTGGAATGTCAGCCCGTCGCGCAAGACGAAGGTCCAGACCAGACCGTCGTCGGAGGTTTCCCACGTCTCCACCATCTGCGGCTGCGGCTTGAAGTTCTCGTCCATCGCAAACAGCGTGTCGTAGATCATGTAGCCGTGGTTGCGCGAGATGTAGGCGGTGGTCCAGATCGGGTCGAGGTTCTTCAGATCCGCGTGCGGAATCACCCGAAGCACGCTTTCGGCGCGTGCGTCGCTGGCCAGCGGTCCCATCGCCAGCGGAACCGCAAGCGCCGTGGTCAGAAGCGCACGTCTGGTGAGCAGAGTGAGGCGTGAAAGCATCCAAGTCTCCCTGTTTGTGGGCGAAACGAGTGAGTTCCGCCTGCTTATTTTCTTGGCAGCATGTGTTGGCCCCTCCTAACCTGTCAAGAAAATGATCCGACCGACGCGCCCCGGCCTTTTCGCGACGCCGGGACAATCAGCAGGGAGAACCGCGTGACGACCGTTTTCAGGGCAAGCAAGATCATCACCATGGACCGCAACCGGCCAGAGGCCACCCATGTGGCCGTGAAGAACGGCCTGATCGTGGCCGTGGGCGATGCCGATTGCGGGGACGGATGGGGCGAGGTGACCCGTGACGACCGCTTTGCCGACCGGGTGATCCTGCCGGGTCTGGTCGAGGCGCATGCCCATGTCATGGCCGGCGGCGTCTGGCGCTATGCCTATTGCGGCCACTACACCCGGACCGACCCGGATGGGCGCGACTGGCCGGGCCTTGATACCTATGACGCGTTGATCGACCGGCTGACGGCGGTGGCGAAGGATACGGCCGCGGGCGAACCGGTTGTCGGCTGGGGGTTCGATCCGAATTTCGTGGAGGGGCGCAGGCTGGATCGCGGCCATCTGGATCAGGTGTCCACCGACCATCCGGTGGTGGTGCTGCATTCCAACTTTCACCTGCTGTCGTGCAACGGACTGGCGATGGAGCGCGCGGGCATCACCCGCGACAGCAACATTCAGGGCGTGATCCGGGACGGTGACGGAAACCCCAATGGCGAGATGCAGGAATTCGCCGCGATGGGGCCGGTGATGGATGTGGCCGGCGTGAAATTCAGCGATCTCTCGGATGCCGATGCACTCCGCGCCTATGGCAAGGTCGCGCGCAATTGCGGCGTGACGACGGTGGCCGACCTGTTGTCGGACCTGCACGATCAGGAACTGGCGATGGTGGAGCGGGTGACGGGCGAAGACGGATTTCCCGCCCGCTACGTGCCCATCATGAACGCGATGGTCGATGACCCGGAGCGGGAGGCCGCCCGCGCCGTGGCGATGCGGTCGCGTTCGACCGACAAGCTGCATCTGGGCCGGGCAAAGCTCTTCACCGACGGCGCGATCCAGGGCGGCACGGCGATGCTGAAGGCCCCCGGCTATTTCGCGATCGAGGATCACGGCATCTGGAACATGGAGGTCGACCATTTCCGCGCCGCGGTAAAGGCGCTGCACAAGGCCGGCGTCAAGACGCACATCCACACCAATGGCGACGCGGCCTCGGAACTCGCCATCAGCGCCTATGAGGCGGCGATGCTAGACAGCCCCAACCCCGATCTGCGCCACACGCTGGAACATGTGCAACTGGCCGGGATCGACCAGTTCAAGCGGATGCGCGCGCTGGGGCTGACCGTGAACCTCTTCGGCAATCACCTGCATTATTTCGGCGATCTGCACTGGGCGAAAACGGTCGGGCCCGACCGCGCCGCGCGGATGGATGCCTGCGCCGATGCGGCCGAGGTCTTCGGCGGCGACTTCGCCATCCATTCCGACGCGCCGGTGACGCCCATGGCGCCGCTGTTCACCGCGTGGTGCGCGGTCAACCGGTTGACGGAAAAGGGCCGCCAGCTTGGCACCAGCCAGCAGATCAGCGTGGCGCAGGCGCTTTACTGCATCACGATGGGCGCGGCCTACGTGCTGAAGATGGACGACCAGATCGGATCTATCCAATGCGGCAAGCGGGCCGATTTCTGCGTGGTGGACCGTGATCCGCTGGCCGTTGATCCGGTCGCGTTGCGCGACGTGCAGCCGGTCGCCACCGTTCTGGGCGGAGAGGTGACCGCATGACCCGCATCGCCGTTGCAGGCTTTCAGCACGAAACCAACACCTTCGCGCCCCAGCCCACCACATGGGACCTGTTCGAGAAGCGCGGCGCCTGGCCGGAACTGACCCGCGGGGCGGATCTGATCGACCGGTTCCGGGGCCTCAATATCCCGCTGTCGGGCTTCATGGCAGAGTGCCGGCACGATCTGGTGCCGCTCCTTTGGGCCGGGGCAGAGCCGGGCGGCTATGTCGCGGCTGACGCCTTCGACCGGATCGTGGGCGAGATCGTCGCGGGCGTGCAGGCGGCCGCGCCCGATGCACTCTACCTCGACCTGCACGGGGCCATGGTCACCCGCGACGCCCCCGATGCGGAGGCGGAAATCCTGGCCCGTATCCGCCGGGCCATGGGGCCGGATTTTCCCATCGCGGTCAGTCTGGACCTGCACGGCAATCTCAGCCCCGCGTTTTTCGACGCCGCCACCGTGGTCACCGTCTATCGCACCTATCCCCATACCGACATGGCCGAGACCGGGGCGCGGGCGGCGCGGCTTCTGGATGCCGCGATGACCCGACCGGTGGCCAAGGCGTTTCGCCAGGGCGGCGCCCTGATCCCGATCACGGCGCAATCGACGGAGTTCAGCCCCGGCGCGGAGCTTTACGCCGCCCTGCCCGGCCGCGATGCCTTGTCGGTCGATCTGGCCTCGGGCTTTCCGCCCGCCGACATCCCCGATTGCGGGCCGTCGATCTTCGCCTATGCCGAGACGCAAGAGGCCGCCGACCGCGCCGCCGATGAAACGCTCGCCCATCTGAACGCGGTGGAGGGCGCCTTTGACGACCGGCTTCTATCCGCCCCCGACGCGGTTGCACGGGCGATGGCGGGCCCCGGCCCGGTGGTGATTGCCGATGTGCAGGACAACCCCGGCGCCGGCGGCACCGGAGAGACCACCGGCCTGCTCCGCGCATTGGTCGAGGCGCAAGCCCCCGATGCGATCCTGTCGATGCTGTTCGATCCCGCCGCCGCCGCGGCGGCGCATCAGGCAGGCCTCGGTGCCGAGATCATCCTGCCCCTTGGCGGGCACTACACGCAGTATTCGCAGCCCCTGACGGCCGAGGTGATCGTCGAAACCCTGTCGGACGGGCGGTTCCGCTGTACCGGGCCGATGTTCGGGGGATCGGATGCCGATATGGGGCCGACCGCCTGCCTGCGTCTGAAGGGCACCGGCATCCGGGTCGTCGTCGGCTCCGCCCGCGCGCAAAATGCGGATCAGGAGTTCTTCCGAGTCGTCGGGCTGGAACCGGCGGAGCATGCCATCGTCTGCGTGAAAAGCGCGATCCATTTCATGGCCGACTACAAGCGGATCGCGCCAACGATCCTTTTTGCCGAAACACCCGGGGCCAATCCGTGCAACCTGGCCGCCATTCCCTTTACCCGGCTGAGATCCGGCATTCGGCTGGGTCCCGGCGGGCCGATGCGGGGCTGACGGCAAAGAACGCGGGGAACGACCCAAAGACCAAAGCCGACACCAAGCGCCGAATGCGTCAAGGCCCGGCGTCCAGACGACGGCACGGGCGACCGCCGGAAGCTGGGCCGTGCCGCGTTGCAGGTTCGTTCGCCCGAACCATTCGTCACGGGGCCACAAGGGCGCAGAAACGACGCCAAAGCTGCCGCCAAAACCACCCTTTCCCACGGTTGAGAACCGCAGGGCGAAAACGCCTTGCGGTTTGGAACGCATCTGTTCGAAACTCACCACACCCGTGAGGCACGAACCCCAAGGGAGGGTATCGGATTTGAAGCGATTGAATTTCTCTTCCGACAGGGGACGATTCGCGTGTTAACAATCGGGTGACGGCGGCGCTGCGCAGCGGCGTTGTCCCATAGGGCTCCGATCGATCAAGGGAGGGATCGTGTCGCAACCACCAGTATCTGAATTGCAGCAACCCGTCGGTGACGTGGTGCGCAAGACAACGTGTTACATGTGCGCCTGCCGCTGCGGGATCAATGTTCACATCCGTGACGGCAAGGTCCGCTATATCGAGGGCAACCGCGACCATCCCGTCAACAAGGGCGTCCTGTGCGGAAAAGGTTCCGCCGGGATCATGCAGCACTATTCCCCCGCCCGCCTGCGCGCCCCGATGAAGCGTGTTGGCCCGCGCGGTTCCGGCGAGTTCGAGGAAATCAGCTGGGAGGAGGCGCTGACGCTGGCCACGGACTGGCTGGGCGAAGTGCGCAAGACCGACCCCAAGCGGCTGGCCTTCTTCACCGGTCGGGACCAGAGCCAGTCGCTGACCGGCTATTGGGCGATGCAGTATGGCACGCCGAACTTTGCCGCCCATGGCGGGTTCTGTTCGGTGAACATGGCGGCGGGGGGGCTTTACACCTTTGGCGGCGCGTTCTGGGAATTCGGCGATCCCGACTGGGACCACACGAAATATTTCATGCTGTTCGGCGTGGCGGAGGATCACGCCTCCAACCCGATCAAGATCGGCATCGGCAAGCTGAAGGCGCGCGGCGCCAAGGTCGTGTCGGTCAACCCCGTGCGCACCGGGTACAACGCCGTGGCCGATGACTGGGTGGGCATCCGCCCCGGAACAGATGCGCTGTTCGTCGGCGCCCTGATCCACGAATTGTTCCGGAACCAGACCATCGATCTGGACTATCTCGTGCGCTATACCAACGCGCCCTGGCTGGTGATCGAGGATCCCGGGGCGGCCGATGACGGGCTTTTCGCCCGCGACGACGCCGGAGAGCCGCTGCTCTTTGACACCGCGACTGGCGCGCTTGCGGGCTGCGGGTTCACCGGCAAGGATCAGGCACGGACAGAAAACCTGCCCCAGAAGCCGGCCCTGACCGGGCGGCGCACCCTGCCCGACGGGCGCAGCGCCCGCCCCGTCTTTGAACTGATGGCCGAACGCTACCTGTCGGACGACTATTCGCCCGAAAACGTGGCCGGGGTCACCGGCGTGCCGGCCGAACAGACAAGGCGCATCGCCGCGGAACTGGCCGAGGTCGCGTTCCAGCAGGAAATCGTGCTGGACCAGCCTTGGACGGACTGGACGGGGCGCAAGCATGACAAGATGATCGGGCGCCCGATCTCGATGCACGCAATGCGCGGGATCTCGGCCCATTCCAACGGCTTCCAGACCTGCCGGATGATCCACATCCTGCAGATCCTTCTGGGCTCCATCGATTGCCCGGGCGGCTTCCGCTACAAGCCGCCCTACCCGAAAGAGGCCCCGCCTTGGCTGTTGCCGCGCGGCGCGCCCAAGGATGTGCGCCCGCAGGAACCGCTGGGCGGCCCGCATCTGGGCTTCCCGCTGGGGCCGGAGCATCTGCTGCTGGACGGCACCACGCCGGCGCGGATCGACAAGGGGTTCAGCTGGGATGCGCCGATGTCGTCCCACGGGCTGATGCACATGGTCATCAACAATGCGGCCACGGGCGACCCCTACAAGATCGACGTCCTGTTCATGTACATGGCCAACATGGCGTGGAACTCGTCGATGAACGTGCCGGGCACCATCGACGCGTTGACCAAGAAGGATGAGAACGGCGACTACGTCATCCCCAAGATCATCTATTCCGACGCCTACTATTCGGAAACGGTGCCCTATGCCGACCTGATCCTGCCCGATACCACCTATCTGGAACGGTGGGACTGTATCTCGCTTCTCGACCGGCCGATTTCCGAGGCCGACATCGCGGCGGATTCGATCCGCTGGCCGGTGGTGGCGCCCGACCGCGACGTGCGCGGGTTCCAGGAGGTGGTGATCGAGCTTGGCGCGCGGCTGAAGCTGCCGGGCTTTGCCAATCCCGACGGGTCGCCGAAATATCCCGGCGGCTTCCCGGACTACATGGTGAATCACGAACGCCAGCCGGGCATCGGCCCGCTGGCCGGGTGGCGCGGCACCGACGGGTCGAAATCCGGGCGGGGGGAGCCGAACCCCAATCAGTTGGAACGCTATATCGACAATGGCGCCTTCTTCGCCCATCACCTGAAACCCGAACAGGCCTATTTCAAGCACGCCAACCGCGATTACCTTCAATGGGCGGCCGCGATGGGCTTTCGCGCGGAAACCAACCCAACGATCTTTCAGCTTTACTCCGAACCGCTGCAGGCCTTCCGCCTCGCGGCACGGGGGCATGGCGACCGGCACCCCCCGACACCCACCGGCCGCGGATCGAAAAATATTTCGACCCGCTGCCCTTCTGGTACGAACCGCTGGAAACCACGGCCGTCGACACGGTCAAGTTTCCGCTGCACGCCATCACCCAGCGCCCCATGCACATGTATCATTCGTGGGGCAGCCAGAACGCGTGGCTGCGCCAGATCACGGCGGCGAACCGGCTTTATATCCATCGCAACGTGGGCAAGAAAATCGGCGTTGCCGATGACGATTGGGTGTGGATTTCCTCCCATCTGGGCCGCGTCAAATGCCAGGTGCGGCTGATGTCTGGCGTCAACCCCGACACCGTCTGGACGTGGAACGCCATCGGAAAGCGCAAGGGCGCGTGGGGCCTGTCCGAGGACGCCCCCGAAAGCAAGGAGGGCTTTCTTCTCAACCACCTGATCTCGGAACTCCTGCCGAAGGGCGGTGGGGGGTATCGCTACTCCAACTCCGACCCGATCACCGGGCAGGCGGCATGGTTCGATCTGCGCGTGAACATCGCAAAGGCGGACGGAACGCATGAGAGCGAACCCCGGTTCGAGCCGTTGGGCCGCGGCGGGTTGCCCCCGTCACCGGACAAGCTGTCCTTCGGTAGAGAGTTCAGGAGGAAGGGCCAATGACCTCGCTTCCCAAGACGACGGGCCGAAAACTCGGTCTGGCCATCGACCTGGACATCTGCGTCGGCTGTCAGGCCTGTGTCACCAGTTGCAAGGAATGGAACACCGGCGGCTACAGCGCGCCCCTGTCCGACCACGACCCCTATGGCGCCGATCCGTCGGGCGCGTGGCTGAACCGCGTCCATTCGTTCGAGGTCGAGGCCGACGGCTGGTCGCGCACGCTGCATTTCCCGCGGTCGTGCCTGCATTGCGAAACGCCCGATTGCGTGACCGTCTGCCCCACCGGCGCCTCGTTCAAGCGCGAGGAAGACGGCATCGTTCTGGTCAATCCCGATACCTGCATCGGCTGCAAGCTGTGTTCCTGGGCCTGCCCCTATGGCGCGCGGGAATACGACCACGACGATGGCGTGATGAAGAAATGCACGCTTTGCGTGGACCGTATCTATAACGAAACGATCCCCGAAGAGGATCGCATCCCCGCCTGTGTCCGGGCCTGCCCAACGGGCGCACGGGCCTTCGGCGATTACAGCGACCCGACCAGCGCGGTCTGTGCCGCAGCAGAGGATCGCGGCGGTGTCAGCTTGCTGGAGGCGTTCGGCTACAAGCCGGTCAACCGGTATCTGCCGCCACGCCACGGGCCGACACCGCAGCTTCGGCATCACCAGCCCGGCCATCCGGCAAGCGCCGACGCCGCGGAACGCGTTGCCCCCCTGTCTGCCTCCCCCGCGCCGCAGCCGGACAAGACGGTTACCCTGGAAAAATTCTTCGCCTGGGTAGACCGGGCCCTGTCGAACTGAGGTCTGAACGATGCATCCAGCGTATTCCGTCATCTTCTTCACGACCTCGTCCGGCGCGGGCTATGGCCTTTTGTTCTGGCTGTGCGTGGCGCACCTGACCGGCAGCCTGCCCGAAAGCCCATGGGCCGCCCTCGTCGGTCTGGGCCTGGCACTCGCCCTGATCACCGCCGGGCTTGTCTCCTCAACCTTCCATCTGGGCCACCCGGAACGCGCTTGGCGCGCGCTCAGCCAGTGGCGCAGTTCCTGGCTCGCGCGCGAAGGGGTCGCCGCGGTGGCGACCTATGTGCCCGCCGGTGCCCTGGGGCTGCTCTGGGTTCTCGGCGCCGGTCCGGCATGGACGACCCCGGCCGCGATCCTTGCAGCCCTCGGTGCCGTGGCCACGGTCTATTGCTCCGGCATGATCTACGCATCTCTCAGGACAATCCCGCAATGGCATCACTCCATCGTGCCGTCGATCTATCTGGTGCTGGGGGCGGCAAGCGGGGCGCTTTTGCTTGATGCGATCCTGTCGATGTTCGCCGGGGTCTCGGTCACCGCCACCTTTGCCGCGGCCCTCAGCCTCGTCGGGGGGCTTGCCCTCAAACGCTGCTATTTCGAACGTCTGGATGTCGAGCCCAAGCAGTACACACGGGCCATGGCCCTCGGCATGCCGGAGGGGGCGGAGATCACACCGCTTGACCCGCCGCATACGATGCCGAACTTCGTCATGCGCGAAATGGGGTTCGAGGTGGCACGCCGCCATGCAACCCGGCTGCGGATGCTGATGATGGCGACGCTCTTCGGTGTGCCGCTGGCGATGGTCGTGGTCGCGTTCTTTCTGAGCGGCGCGGCCCCGTTTCTTCTTGTGCTTGCAGTGCTTTCGGCCGGGGTCGGAGTGCTGATCGAACGCTGGCTGTTCTTCGCAGAGGCGCAGCATCTGTCGATGCTCTACTATTCCCGGTCGAGGGTCTGAGGCCCCCTCAACTCAAGGCCTGAAAAGGCAAGGGCCCGGAACGCAAATCGTCCCGGGCCGTTGTCGGGCGGGGCCGAAATGCCCCCGCACTCCGCAATCCCTACAGGAAGGCGAGTGCCACCCCGATGGCAATCAGGATCAGCATCAACCCGCCCCCGGCTTTGCCGGTGTGATGCCGCCCCAGAAAGATGATGACGCTGCCCAAGGCCAGAAGCGCGCAGAGATCGGCGGCCATTTCGGGGTCGAGCGTCATTTGTCCGCCCTCCATTCCGCGAGGGCCGGGTTGCTGGCGCCAGACGTCTTGATCGGGGCGTCTGAACTCTTCGCCGTTGCGTTCCGGTCGTCCGACAACGCCCGCAGCATGTCGAGGTTGCGCACGACGACCGGGGCCAGCGCCATGCTTTCGGCGATGGAGCGCTGAAACTCCTGCCCCTTCGCCTGATAGCGTGCGCCAAAGTAAAAGCTGATGATGGCCCCCAGCAGCCACCAAAGCGGCTCTGGCACCAGCGCAACCCCCTGCATCCGCGCGGCGAACCACACCGGATCAACCATGGCAGAGACAGCCAGAAACACCGTACCAAGCGCCATGAGCGGCCGGGGCAAGCGGTTCATCCCGTCGATGAGCGTGTCGAAGAAACTCCGCTTTGGGTTGGCGAATTCATGGGCGAATTCCTCCAGCACGGCACGCTGCAATTCGAAACTGCGCTGGTCGGCCTCGTCGGCATTCACGCGGAAGACCTCCGCCGCTTCCTTCACCACATTGGCGCCATTGCCCACCAGCGCACCGGCGACGCTTTGCACTATCCCCATGCGCGCACCCGTTCGCGATGTTCTGCGTCCGTCAGATGATGGCGGGGCGAGATGAATTCCTCGGCCCGGCGGATCCAGCCGCCCTTGCCGCCTTCGCGGTTGGTTGCATATTTGCGGCTGGCCGGGCGGCGGTCGGCAATGGCGTAGTAATAGTTGCGCCGGGCAATGCCGTAGACGTCGGCGATATGATCGGGTGCATCCCGCGCCGCGGAACGGGCGGCCTGGATGGTTTGCGGGCCGATGATCCCGTCCACCGACACCGACTGCCCCATCTCGTTCAGGACGTCCTGAAGGATGCGGACGGCATTGGCCCCGGCATTCACATACATGTCGAAGACCGACGGTTGCAGACAGTCCGGCAGGGCATCCACATGCGGACGGTGAAAATAGTGCTCGATGAAGATGTCGACGGCCTGGTCCTTGCTCAGCGCCTGGACGTCTTTCCAGTTGACCTTGCCGTCGCGGGTCAGGTCCATACCCATCCGGCGCATGGTATGCACCGTCACGCCGTGCTTGGTGGCGCCGCCGGGGTCGTCGGGATCGTTGACGTAGCCCCCTTCGCGGTTGACGATTTCCCGCGCTAGGTCTCGGACGGTTTTCATGTTGTCCCCCGGTCTGAATTGGAAACCGGGGGAACTGTCTGCCGAAAGGGTTGAGATGTGCGTGCGCGACCGTTCGGCGGGTTAGCCGGATGGTGACGGTCGCGGCCCTGTTCTTCCGTGCTCAGGCATCAGGCGCGTTCTTGGTCCGGCACGACCGGCAAGGTCTGTGTTTCTCGTCCCGGAAGACCCCTGCACCTTCGTGGCACGGGACACCCCACCGCGGGGTGCAGGCCGGAAGTGCCTAGCTGCCGTTGGGATCGCGGTACTCGCCACTTTTCTTCAGGGTATCGATAACTTCCTTGGGCATGTAGCTTTCGTCATGCTTGGCAAGGATCTCGGTCGCCTCAAAGACGCCGTCAACCAAGCGCCCCGTCGCAATCGTGCCCTGATTTTCCGAGAAGAGATCAGGCAGCACGCCGGTAAAGGCCACGGGCACCACAGCGCCGGCATTGTCGGTCACTTCAAACCTGATGGTCTCACCCTGCCCGCGTTGCAGGCTGCCGCCCATCACCAGCCCACCGATGCGGAAGACCTCCGTCGGCGGCGGCGGCGATGCGATGACCTGGCTCGGTTCGCGGTAGAAGTTGATCCCGTCCCGCATCGCATAGCCGATCAGGCCCGTCGACACGGCCAGCGCCACGAAGGCCACGATGATGATCTGAATCCGGCGTTGTTTCTTTAGTCCGCGCATCGTCTCTCTCCGTCAGGGGAAGCATGGGGCCAGCATCAGCCCAGTCTCCTCCGCACTCCCCAGCATCAGGTTGGCGTTCTGTATCGCTTGTCCCGAAGACCCCTTGGTCAGGTTGTCGAGCACGGCGATCACCATCGCCCGGCCCGGCCGCCTGTCCGCCACCACGCCGATATGCGCGAAATTGGAACCGCGCACATGCCGGGTGGAGGGATGTTCGCCAAACGGCAAAACCTGAATGAAGGTTTCACCTTCATAGGCGTTTGCCAAGGCCCCGTGGATCGCCTCCGCCTCGCCCCGGACATAGACGGTGGCCAGAATCCCGCGATTGGCCGGGATCAGATGGGGGGTGAACTGCACCTCGACCTTGCGGCCCGCAGCGCGTGAGAATTCCTGGTCGAACTCCCCCAAATGCCTGTGAATCCCGCCCACGGCATAGGCGTGATAGCCTTCGGACAGTTCCGCATGCAGCAGGTTTTCCTTCAGCGCCCGCCCCGCCCCCGAGACCGCCGCCTTGAGGTCGATCACAATCTCGTCAAGGTCGATCACGCCCGCCCGGATCAGCGGGATCAGGGCGTATTGCCCGGTCGCCGCATTGCATCCGGTGCCCGCCACCAACCGCGCTGCGCGAATCTCATCGCGGTAGAATTCGGTCAGGCCATAGACGGCCTCGGCCTGCATCTCGACCGCGGCATGGGGTTTGCCATACCATTTCTCGTATTCCGCCGGGTCGCGCAGCCGAAAATCGGCGGAAAGATCCACGATCTTCAGATCGCGCGGCAAGTCCTTGATCACCGCCTGCGAGGTCGCATGGGGCAGCGCGCAAAAGGCCAGATCGACGCCCGAGAAATCGATATCTTCTATCTTAACCAGATCGGGCAGGTCGAGATGGCGCAAATGCGGGAACACGGCCGCCATGGGCTGGCCCGCCTTACGTTCGCCCGAGAGGGCGACGATCTGCATGTCGGGATGGGTGGCGATCAGCCGGACAAGTTCTGCCCCGGTATAGCCCGAGGCGCCAAGTATGGCGACGGAATGGGTCATCGGTTCTTCCTGCGATTTATGGGTATCTAGACGCGTTCCAGGCGCGTCGCAATCAGGCGGCGCGAAATTCGATGCGTCGTCGCAGGAATTGCGTGGCCTTGTCCGACACGGTCGCCGGGTCACCGGTGGTCAGGAACATCGTCTCGGTCCCGGCGCCAAGCATGTCGGGGTGGCGAGCCAGATAGTCGGCAAGGCTTTCGGCCACCAGATCGGCCTGCGAATAGACCTTGACCTGAGGCCCCAACACGTCCTGAAACGCCTTTTCCATCAGCGGGTAATGCGTGCAGCCAAGGATCGCGGCCTCGGGGTGTGGCATCCGCCGTTTCAGGGCCTCCACATGGCTGCGCACCAGCGCCTCTGCCAGCATCTCGTCGCCTTCCTCGATCGCATCGACAAGTCCGCCACAGGGCTGCGCCTCCACATCCACACCGATGGCGCGGAACGCCAGTTCGCGCTGGAAGGCCCGGCTGGCCACCGTCGCGGGCGTGGCGAACAGGGCCACATGCTTTACCTCGACCTCCCGCGGGGGGGAGTTGTCGCCCCAGCGCCGTTCCGTCAGCGCCTCGATCAGCGGAACGAACACGCCCAGCACCCGCTTATCCTCCGGCGCCCAGCTTTCCTGCATCCGGCGCAGGGCAGCGGCAGAGGCCGTGTTGCAGGCCAGGATCACCAGATCGCAGCCGGCCTCGAACAACCGGCTGACGGCAGCGGTGGTCAGGTCATAGACGTTTTCCGCATCGCGGATGCCATAGGGGGCATGGGCGTTGTCACCGAAATAGACGAACGGCACATCGGGCAACCGCTTCGACACGGCATCCAGAACCGTCAGCCCGCCCAGACCGGAATCGAAAACGCCAACCGCCATAGCCCTATGCCTTGTATCTTTGATCGAACTCGTAGCCGTAATCGAACGACTTCAGAGGTGTCGGAGACAACTCATAGGTTGAGTTGCGCAGGAAATCCATCATCGCCTTGGTATCACCGCCAAGGGCATTCAGCCGCGCCCGGTCGATGGGCTGGCCGATGACGACCCGAACGGGTTCGTCCAACCGCGCCCGGAACTCGTTGATCAGCAGCGCAAGGCGCAATGTTTCATGCAGATGGCTGGCCAGTTGGAACAGGCGAGAGTTATGCCCGTCGAAAAACATCGGAACGACCGTGGCATCCGACTTTGCCACCATCCGCGCGGTGAAACTGCGCCACCCCGGATCCATCGGGCAGGAAAACGGGCGAAGCGATGTCGATACGGTCCCGCCGGGGAACACGCCGATCGCCCCACCTTGGGCCAGATAGTCCAGCGCCGCCTTGCGGGTCTGGATGTTTAACTGCTGCGCGGCGCGGGTGTCCTCGAACGTGATCGGCAGGATCACCTTGTTCAGGGCTTCGGCCTTTCTAAAGACCGAATTGGCGAGGATACGGAAATCGCCCCGCACATGGGACAGGATATGCCCCATCATCAGCCCGTCGAGAATGCCGTAGGGGTGGTTCGCGATCAGGATCAGGGGGCCAGAAGCCGGGATATGGTCCAGGCTGCCCCCGGCGATATCCAGCGTCAGGCCATATCGGTCCACCATCACGTCCCAAAAATCGCGGCCCTGCTCGACCTCGCGCTCATAACCCCGGGCCCTGCGGATCAGACCGATCCGTCCCGTCGCGTTTTCCAGAACCCGGATCAGGGCGCGGCCCCGCCGCGTCCGGGCGGACGTGGCATAGCTGATATCCCGCGCGACGTGGCCCTGCATGGCCGTCCCCCGACAAGCGCCCGGCCCCGCGCCGGATAACGTTTGCAGCTACACCGAATCGGGGCCTTCGCAAAGTTCTTATGACAGCTTCGCCACAACTTGTTCCGAAAGCGTCGCAGCGGGCACAAGGGTTGGCATCCTATTCCGCTGCCACCTGAACCGGCGCCGCACCGGCACGGAACGCGGCCAACAGTTCGTCACGCCGCGCGGCGGCTTCCTTCTCTGCCTTGGCCTTGACCGGGCCGAAACCGCGGATCGTCAGCGGCAGCTCCGCAAGGGCGATGGCGGTGTCCAGCGTGTCGGGTGTGACCACGTTCAGAACCTCGTCCATATCGGCCTCATACTGACGGATCAGCGCGCGTTCCCGCCGCCGCTCCTCCTGCCAGCCGAATGGGTCGAGCGGCGTGCCGCGCAGGTGGCGCATCGACGCCAGCAGCCGGAACCCGCGCTCCATCGCCTTGCCATAGCCGCGCTTGCGGGGCCGCCCGGCGGCATCGGTGCCCGACAAAACCGGCGGCGCGAGGTGATAGGTGATTTCGAAATCGCCTGCGAATTCCTCCCGCGCTTTGTCGGCCGTTTCCAGATGCAGCCGCGCGACCTCATACTCGTCCTTGTAGGCAAGACATTTGTGATAGCCCTTGGCGATGGCCTCTTTCAGGCGCGCATCCCCGGCCCGGTCGACCAAACGGCGATACCTGCGGACCAGCCGCGCAGACTGATACGACGCCAGATGTGCCGTGCGGCTCTCGATCCTGTCGTCCAGCGTCTTTGGCAGGGCGACCATATGGCTTGCGACCACCTGCGCCGCCGCCTGCGGGTTCACCGCCGCCCAGCGTCCGATCTCGAAGGCGCGCAGGTTGCCCGCAACGCCGGCCCCGTTCAACTCGATCGCGCGGGTGATTGCCTCATGGCTCAGCGGGATCAAGCCATGTTGCCACGCGGCCCCCGTGACGATCATGTTGGCATAGATCGTGTCGCCCATCAGGCGCTGCGCCAGTTCCGTCGTGTCGAGCAACTGCAACCGATCCTTCAGCCGGGCCTGAAGCGCGACCTCCAGCCGGTCGGAGGGCACGCGGAATTCCGGATCGCGGGTGAAGGCACCGGTCACGATGTCATGGCTGTTGACCACCGCGCCCGTCCGCCCCGACGTCATCAGACCGATGGCCTTTGCCCCGGCCGTTACCACCAGATCGCCACCGATCACCGCATCGGCCTCTCCGGTCGCCACGCGGATGGCGGCGATGTCCTCCGGCCGCTCGGCAATCCGGCAGTGGATATGCACAGCACCCCCCTTCTGGGCGAGGCCCGCCATCTCCATCATCCCCGCCCCCTTGCCATCGACATGGGCGGCCATGGCAAGGATCGCACCGATGGTCACCGCGCCGGTGCCGCCGACGCCGGTGATGACGATGTTGTGGGTGCCGTCGATGGCCGGAAGCTCCGGCTCGGGCAGATCGCCGATGTCGATTTCCGCCGTCGCCTCTTTTCGCACCGTGGCGCCTTTCAGCGTCACGAAGGACGGGCAGAACCCCTTGAGGCAAGAGAAATCCTTGTTGCAGGCGGACTGGTCGATGGCGCGCTTGCGGCCGAATTCGGTGTCAACCGGGATGATGGCCACGCAGTTGGACTGCACCCCGCAATCGCCGCAGCCTTCGCAGATATCGGTGTTGATGAAGACGCGGGTATCGGGATCGGGGAAGGCGCCCTTCTTGCGGCGGCGGCGCTTCTCGGCCGCGCAGGTCTGGATATAGACGATGGCCGTGACGCCCTCGATCTCGCGCAGGTCTTCCTGCACCGCGATCAGGTCGGCACGGGGGTGACAGGCGACACTGGCGGGGAAACTCTTCGGGTCGACATCCTCTTTGTCGTCGTAGACGACGTCGACCCGCTTGACCCCCATCGCCAGCAATTCGGCCACGATCTGTTGCGCGCTCAGGCCCCCGTCATTGCCCTGCCCGCCGGTCATGGCGACGGCATCGTTGTAGAGCACCTTGTAGGTGATGTTGGTCCCAGCCGCGACGGCCGCATGGATCGCCATCCGACCCGAATGGTTGTAGGTGCCGTCGCCGATATTCTGGAACACATGGGGCCGGTTGGAAAACGGCGCCTCGCCGATCCAGTTCGCGCCTTCGGCGCCCATATGAGTGTATCCGCTGGTCTCCCGGTCCATCCACATCGCCATGATGTGACAGCCGATCCCCGCATAGGCGCGCGACCCGTCGGGGATGCGGGTGGAGGTGTTGTGCGGGCAGCCCGCGCAGAAATAGGGCAGCCGTGCCGCCATATCCTCGGCATTGTCGGCGCGGCGTGCCTCGCGTATCCGCTCCAGCGCGGCGGTCAGGCGGTCCGATCCGCGCCCTTCCGCGATCAGAACCTCGCCCAGCTTTTCCGCGATCATCACCGGGTCGATCGCGTAGCGGGTCGGAAACAGAACCTCGCCCCGCTCGTTCTGGGCGCCGATGATGCGCCGCCCACGCCGGTCGTGGAAGATCGCCTCTTTCGCCTGCACCTCGATCAGCTTGCGCTTTTCCTCGACGCAAACGATCAGGTCTAGCCCTTCGGCGAAGCCCGCGAACCCTTTCATGTCAAGCGGCCATGTCTGACCGACCTTGTATGTCGTGATCCCCAGCCGCTCGGCCTCGGCCTCATCGATCCCCAAAAGGCCCAGCGCGTGAACCAGGTCCAGCCAGTTCTTGCCCGCGGCGACCAGCCCGATCTTCGCCCCCGGTTTGCCCCAGACCCGCCGGTCGATGCCGTTGGCATGGGCGAACGCCTCGGCGGCAAAGCGCTTGTGATCGACCAGCCGGGCCTCCTGCGCGACCCAGTGATCGTTCAGGCGGATGTTCAGCCCGCCTTGTGGCATGTCGAAATCGGGCGTCACGAACGCCATCCGGTCCCGGCCGCCGTCAACGACCGATGTCACTTCGACCGTGTCCTTCATCAGCTTAAGGCCGACCCACACCCCCGCAAAGCGCGACAGCGCGTAACCATAAAGCCCGAAATCGAGGATTTCCTGCACGCCCGCCGGGGACAGCACCGGGATGTAGGCATCCACCATCGCCCAGTCCGACTGGTGGCAGGTGGTGGAGCTTTCGCCGGTGTGGTCGTCCCCCATCGCCATCAGGACCCCGCCATGGGGCGAGGTGCCCGCAAGGTTGGCGTGCCGCATCACATCGCCGGAACGATCCACCCCCGGTCCCTTGCCGTACCAAAGGCCGAAGACGCCGTCATACTTGCCCTCACCACGCAATTCAGCCTGCTGCGTGCCCCAAAGCGCCGTGGCCGCCAGATCCTCGTTCAGCCCGGGCTGGAACAGCACCTGCGCGGCCTCCAGTTCTGCCCGGGCCCGCGTCATCTGCATGTCGACCGCGCCAAGTGGCGAACCACGATAGCCCGTCACGTATCCGCCGGTGTTCAATCCTGCCGCCCGGTCGCGGGCGTGCTGCATCAGCATCAGACGCACCAACGCCTGCGTTCCGTTCAGCAAGACCTGCGACTTGGCAAGATCGTATCTGTCGTGCAAGCTTATGTCCTGACGGACCATGGCATCCTCCCCTGAGATTGCGACTTGCTTGTGCTTGGGTCCATGTTAGGTCAAAAACAGTGACCTACAAAATCAATTTCGGGACAAGTCTTGGTTTGCATCGGGCAAATCCGCGCGGGTAGGACTGTTTCGCAAGGCGACATACCAGGTTTGCGGGAATTGCAGGATGGATTGGGACAAGCTCAGAATCTTTCACGCCGTTGCGGATGCGGGCAGCCTGACCCATGCGGGGGAAACGCTGCACCTGTCGCAATCGGCCGTCTCGCGCCAGATCCGCGCCCTGGAAGACAGTCTGGGGTCCACCCTGTTCCACCGGCATGCCCGCGGTCTGATCCTCACCGAACAGGGTGAATTGCTGTTCGACGCCACCAAGGCGATCAACAAGCGTCTGGACGCGGCCGTCGCACGCATCCGCGACAGCGTGGAGGAAGTCTTCGGCGAACTCCGGGTCACGACGACCACCGGGTTTGGCTCGCTCTGGCTGGCAAAGCGGTTGCCGAAACTCTATGCCCGCTATCCCGACCTCAAGATCGACCTGATGCTGGAAGAACAGGTCCTCGACCTGCCGATGCGTGAGGCCGACGTGGCCATCCGGATGAAGGAACCAAGCCAGGCCGACCTGATCCGCCTTCGGTTGATGAGTGTCCGAATGCGCCTTTACGCGATTCAAAGCTATCTGGACGCCAACGGCACGCCCGAGACCATGGACGACCTGACCGGCCATCGCCTGATCTGCCAGAACACAAGCTCCGCCCAGGTAAGCGCCGGGGCGCGGCTGGTGCGCGAACTGATGACGCACAACATCCCCTCTACCCTGACGGTGAACAACTATTTCGGCGTGTTGCAGTCGGTGTTGAACGGGCTGGGAATCGGGGTGCTGCCGGACTACGTCACCGCGGATCATCCGCAACTCGTCCGCGTGCTGCCGGATGTCGATTCGAACGAGGTTCCGGTCTACCTCGCCTACCCCGAGGAATTGCGCGCCTCGCGCAGGATTGCCGCCTTCCGGGAATTCATCACCGAACAGATCCTCGAAGAACGCCAGAAGCAGAAAGACGCGCAGGAACCGTGAGATTTCTGTCACACGCTTAACGGGTATTCCGCGACGCGGCATTTTTCCGTCTTGAACGCGTACAACTGGGTTCATAGTTGCGGTGACGAAGGCGAGAGTACCGCTTTCGTCTTTACCTCCCTGTTGGACTTGGGCCGAGCACATGCTCGGCCTATTTTTTTGCCGCTCGAAATCTTGCGTTTCACCGCGCAAGACGGCCTGCCCACAGGCATCCCGGCGTGCCGCGCCCCCTTTTCCCCGGACCGCTCCTGTCGTAGAGCCTTGTCAACCAACTGGCCGAGGACAGCATGACCGAGATGGACGAGCCGCAGATCACCGAGGACCTGATCGGGGCCCATGGCCTCAAGCCCGAGGAATATGCCGACATCCTGCGGATCCTGAATCGCGAACCGACCTTTACGGAACTGGGCATCTTCTCGGCCATGTGGAACGAACACTGTTCCTACAAGTCGTCCAAGAAATGGCTGCGCACCCTGCCAACCGAAGGCCCGCAGGTGATCTGCGGTCCGGGTGAGAACGCGGGCGTCGTGGATATCGGCGACGGGCAGGCCGTGGTCTTCAAGATGGAAAGCCACAACCACCCCAGCTACATCGAACCCTATCAGGGCGCGGCGACAGGCGTGGGCGGCATCCTGCGCGATGTCTTCACCATGGGCGCGCGGCCCATTGCGGCCATGAATGCGCTCAGCTTTGGCGAAGTTTCGCATGCGAAAACCCGCCAGCTTGTGCATGGCGTGGTTGAGGGCGTCGGGGGCTATGGCAACTGCTTCGGCGTGCCGACGGTGGGGGGCGAGGTGCGGTTCCACCCCGCCTATAACGGCAACTGCCTTGTGAACGCCTTTGCCGCCGGTCTGGCCGATGCGGACAAGATTTTCTATTCGGCGGCCTCGGGTGTCGGCATGCCCGTCGTCTATCTGGGGGCCAAGACGGGCCGCGACGGCGTCGGCGGTGCCACCATGGCCAGCGCCGAGTTCGACGAGGGCATCGAGGAAATGCGCCCCACCGTTCAGGTGGGCGACCCCTTCACCGAGAAACGCCTGATGGAGGCCTGTCTGGAACTGATGGCCTCCGGCGCGGTGATTTCCATTCAGGACATGGGCGCCGCGGGTCTGACCTGTTCCGCGGTCGAGATGGGCGACAAGGGCGGGCTTGGTATCCGGCTGGATCTGGACCACGTGCCCCAGCGCGAAACCGCGATGACCGCATATGAGATGATGCTGTCGGAATCCCAGGAACGGATGCTGATGGTCCTGCGCCCCGAGAAGGAGGCCGAGGCGCGCGCGATCTTTGACAAATGGGATCTGGACTTTGCCATCGTCGGCGAAACCATCCCCGAGGATCGCTTCGTCATTCTGCACAATGGCGAATGCCGGGCCGATCTGCCCCTGTCAAAGCTCGCCTCCTCCGCCCCCGAATACGACCGCCCGTGGGAAGAAACGCCCCCCGCGCGCGCGATGGCCGAGGTGCCGGCAATCGACCCCATCGACGGGCTGAAAGCGCTGATCGGCAGCCCCAACTATGCCGCCAAGCACTGGGTCTATGAACAATACGACACGCAGGTGATGGGCGACACGATGCGCCGTCCCGGCCTTGGCGCAGGGGTCATCCGCGTGCATGGCACCGACAAGGCGCTGGCCTTCACCTCTGACGTCACGCCGCGCTATGTGCGTGCGAACCCGGTCGAAGGCGGCAAGCAGGCGGTGGCCGAAGCCTATCGCAACCTGTGCGCCGTTGGCGCGCGGCCGCTGGCCACGACCGACAACATGAACTTCGGCAACCCCGAAAAGCCGGAGATCATGGGCCAGTTCGTCGGCGCGATCAAAGGCATCGGCGAAGCGTGCACCGCGCTCGACATGCCCATCGTGTCCGGCAACGTCTCGCTTTACAACGAAACCGACGGGGCCCCGATCCTGCCGACCCCGACCATCGGCGCGGTCGGGTTGATCGAACATCTGGACGACCTGATCGCGGGCGTCGCGGCCGAAGGCCAGGTCGCCCTGCTGCTGGGCGAAACCACCGGCCATCTGGGACAGTCCGCCCTCCTCTACGAGGCATTCAACCGCGAAGACGGCGACGCACCCCATGTGGACTTGGCCGCCGAGCGCAAGCATGGCGAATTCATCCGTGACAACCGCACCCTGATTTCCGCGGTCACCGACCTGTCCGATGGTGGGCTGGCCCTTGCCGCGTTCGAGTTGGCGGAGGCCGCCGGCATCGGCGTGGCACTGGACGCGGACGACACGCCGACGCTCTTTGGCGAGGATCAGGGGCGCTATCTGATCGCCGCGTCATTCGACGCCGCAGAGGCGCTGATGGTCGCCGCCGGACAGGCCGGGGTGCCGCTGGTCACCGTGGGCAAGTTCGGGGGCGACGCTGTCAGCTTCGGCGGGGTCTCGGCACCGTTGGCGGATCTGGCCGACCTGTATCGCGGGGCCTTTGCAGACGCCCTTGGATAAGGCGCATTACAGCCATGCGCCCGATCACGCGCCCCGGCACATCGTGGGCGCGCGACGCCTTTTCGATCCGGCTGCCATGCCAGCCACCAGGGCAGTCGCGTAGATCACGCCTCCCGCAGGCAGGGGCACGTCCAGGGGCGGCGTCGTTGTCGCCAGAATGAAGGGCGATGGGCCGAAATCGTCGAAATAGATCTCGGCGGTTGCATCGGGCTGGCCGTCCTCATGGACGATGTAACGCGCGTGGTCGTTGTTGTAGATCAGGTTCGGCCGGACACCTTCATGCAGATCATCCGTGGCAAGCAGAACATCGTCGCTTGCGTTTCCGGTCCTGCTGGACGTGCTGATAACGTAGATCTCGGTCGCCGTCACGGTGATGGTGCTGTCGGGCGTGACCGGCGGGGCAAGACCGAAGGTCGAATTGGCGTCGGTGAACTCGAACGGGTTGATGCCGTTGTTGCTGACCGTGATCGAGAAGGACGACAAAAGCGCGTCGAAATCGGCCAGTTCGAATACCCCCGTGCCGTCGATCTCGACGGTTCCCGACAGATCGATCTGGGCACCGTCGATGGCCACATAATAGGTTGCCGCGCTTGCACTGACCGATGACAGGCTGAAGGCCGACAGACCGGCGAGAAGAACATATCCTGCTTTCGACATCACAACCGAACCTCCCCACCGCTGCGCAGCAGGGTGCGCCTCCGACCTGATCAAGTCAAGAATGCGGGCAGGCCCGTTACGGCGCTGGCTGGAGGTGGCGGAATCTCGCGAGCCAGTCGAGGCTGTCGCCCGTTGGCCCGAGGGGTTTGTATTCCGCGCCTAAAGGCGCGTCATAGTCCAGCCCTTCGAGCACCTCAAAGATATGGGCGTAGTCCAGTTCCCCATGATCCGGCGTCCCGCGATCGGGGACCGAGGCGAACTGGATATGCCCGAGCACCGGCAGCAGCGCCTGCAAGCGGCGCGTCACGTCCCCCTCCATCACCTGCACATGGTAGCAGTCGAACATCAGCTTCAGGTTCTCTGCCCCGACGGCCTCGATCACCGCAACGGCCTGATCGGTCGTGGTCAGGAAATAGCCCGGCGCATCATGGCGGTTCAGCGGCTCAATCAGGATCGTGATCCCATGCAGCGCCGCGCCCTCGCAGGCATAGGCGAGGTTTTCAAGAAAGGCCCGGTGTGCCTCCGGCCCCGATGCAAAGCCCGCCATGACATGGATGTTGCCGGCACCAACCGCACGGGCATAGGCAAGGGCCTCATCAATGGCGGCGCGCGCGTCCTCCTCGCGGCCCGGCAGCGCGGCCAGCCCGTTTTCGCCGGCCGCCACGTCGCCGCGACGCGTGTTGAGACCCAGCATCGGCAGGCCCGTCTCCTCCAACGCGGCGCGCACGTCTTCGGGGGGCGTGTCGTAAGGCCAGTGGCATTCCACCGCGTCAAACCCCGCCGCTGCCGCGGCGCGGATCGCCGCGGGCAAGGGCAGGTCTGTCCACAGAAACCCCAGATTGGCCGAGAACTTCATGCCTCCCACTCCACATCGAACCGCGTGACCACCGCCTGCACCTGTTCTGGTGTCAGAAGCCTAGCGTCGTGCCCGCGCATCAGCATCGCAAGGCGCGCGGTCTCCTCAAGCTCCTCTATCGCGTTGCAGGCGGCCTCCACATCCTTGCCCGCCACGACGGGGCCGTGATTGGCCAGCATCACCGCGCTGCGCTTGCCCGCCAGACCGCGCACCGCCTGCCCCATTGCCGGATCCCCGGGCAGAAAGAAGGGCAACAGCTTCACCCGCCCCAGCTTCATGATCGCATAGGGCGTCAGCGGCGGCAGGAAATCGTCTTCGTCCACCCCCGGCATCATCGACCACGCCACCGAATGGGCCGAATGCAGATGCACCACCGCCCCGGCACTGGCCCGCGTGTCGTAAAAGGCGCTGTGCAGCGGCATTTCCTTGGTCGGCTTGTCGCCGTCTATCAGGTTCCCTTGTGCATCGAACCGGCTGAGGCGGCCGGGGTCCAGACGCCCGAAACTCGTGCCCGTAGGCGAGACCAGCAGACCGCCATCGGGCGTACGGGCCGAGATGTTGCCGGTGGAGCCATGGGTCAGCCCCCGGTCGAACAGGGATTTCGCCAGCAGGCAGATCTGTTCGCGCAGGGCGGACTCCTCGCTCATGCGCCCTCCAGCTTGGCCACTGCATCGGCGAAGAAGCTTTCCGCCCCGAAGTTCCCGGATTTCAGCGCCAGCGCAACCTGTACGCCGCCGCTTTCGCTGAACGTCCACGGCACGCCCGGTGCGATCTCTGACCCGATATCCAGCCTTGTGACCCCCAGCGCACTGGCCACCGCGCCCGACGTCTCACCACCCGCCACGACAAACCGGCGCACGCCGCGGTCCCGGGCAGCCACGGCAATCTCTGCCAGCGCCTGTTCGACGACCTCCCCCGCGACCACCGCGCCCAGTTCGTCCTGCGCGGCACGCACGTCGTCCGGCTCTGCGGTGGCATAGATCATCGGTACCGCGTCCAGCGGCAGGGCCGCCAGCCAATCCAGCGCCTCACCCGGGCCGTTGTCGGCCAGATCGCGCGGGTCGAGCCGAAAGCTCGGCGCTTGGGTCGCATAGGTCCGCACCTGTTCCCGGGTCATGGCCGAACAACTGCCCGACAACACGATCGCACCGGGCCCGATATCGGGGCGCTCGTGTGCGACGGCCTCCTCCCCGACCAGCCCCGCGGCGCGGTAAAGCACGGGCAATGGCATCGCCAAGGCGCTGCCCCCGGTCATCAGGGCCATGTCCCGGCAAGCCGCCGCGATGATTTCGAGGTCTGCATCGGCAACGCCATCGACGACGACATGGGCCACGCCCTCCCGATCCAGCCGCGCCAGTTCCGCGGCCACCGCCTCCGTACCGCGCGCGACGGTCAGACGGTCCACCAGACCGACCGGTCGCGTCACCTGCGGGGCCAACAGCCGCATCAGGTTGCTGTCGCGCATCGGCGTCAGGGGATGGTCCTTCATCGGGCTTTCGGCCAGCGGTTGGCGGCCGACGAAGAGATTGCCCATGAAAACCGACCGCCCGTTTTCCGGAAAAGCGGGGCAATAGATCGTTTGCGATGCCCCCAGATCGGCCATCAGCGCCTCCGCCACGGGGCCGATATTGCCCGTCGCCGTGCTGTCGAAGGTGGAGCAGTATTTCCAGTAGAACCGCCCTGCCCCGGCCCGCCGGAGCCAGTTCAGCGCCGCGCGGCAGTCGGCAACGGCCCGGTCCACCGGTGCGGTGCGGGATTTCAGCGCGATCACCTCGAACGGGGCGGTATCGGCGGGGGGGCCCGACGGCACGCCGATCCGCAGGCTGACCCGCTGGCCGCTGCGCGCCAGTAGCCCCGCCAGATCCGTCGCGCCCGTGAAATCATCGGCAATGCAGCCGAGGACCGTACCCACGGGGATTACTCCCCCCCGGGAAGGGTCAGACCGGCATGGTGCGCATAGACCTTGGCAAGCGCGGCGTCATCCTCCCGCCCCAGCCCCATGCCCGCGGCGGCAATGAACTGTTGCAGGGCGGCTGAGGATATCGGCGCGCTGAAACTGGCAGAACGGGCAATGTCTTGTACGATGCCCAAATCCTTGGGCCAGATATTCACCGCGCTATGGGGGGTGTAGTCGCCATGGGCGATATGGGGCGCGCGGTCTTCCAAAGCCCAGCTCGTGCCCGCGCTTTTCGTGATGATCTCGATGAACTTGTCGGGGTCGATGCCTTGCGTCATGCCGAAGGTCATCGCCTCGGCGGTCGCGGCGATATGCACCCCTACCAGAAGCTGGTTGACCGCCTTCATGGCCGAGCCTGCGCCGGCGGCCTCGCCCAACTCGAATACATTGGCGGCCATTGCATCCAGAACCGGGCGCGCCGCATCAAAGGCCGCCGCGCTGCCCGAGGCCAGAACCGACAATGCCCCATCCGCCGCCCGTTTCGGCCCGCCCGAAATCGGCGCGTCGAGATAAAGAAGCCCGTGCTCGGCACAGCGCGCTTCCATCCGGCGCGCGAAATCGGGGGCAACGGTTGCGCAACTCATCACCACGGCGCCGTCGCGTAACGACGGGACGATCCCCGCCGCCCCGAACAGCACGTCCTCTGTCTGGGCGGAATTGATCACCACGATCACCACGACATCGACGTCCTTGCCGATATCCGGAAACCGGCCCGGCGTCCCGCCCTCAGCCCGGAAGCGGGCCACCTGATCGGGGTTGATATCGATACCGTAGGTGCGATGCCCGGCCCGCAAAATCGATCCGGCCACGCCATAGCCCATCGACCCCAGACCAACGACCGCGACAGACCTCTGGTCGGTCATGTCCGTCCCTCCCGTTATTATGCCGCCGTGACGTGCCGACATGTTTTCCACGCAGCACACCCGGCATCTTGTCCTTCGACACAAGCGGTAGCGATGCGCAGGACGCCCTGTCAAGCGCGGCGCCGTGCCCCTGTGTGCGGGGCACCCCAGTCCGTTTCAGCATTGGAAAGAAATCGGAACGTCAGCTTGCCCTGGCCACCCATGCCCGAACGAAATCCCGTCGCAATTTAGCCAAAACACCGCCCAAGGGGCCGGGTACGTGAACCCGTGACGGCGGCTTCACTTACGGGGCAGGCTCTGTCTTTCACCTGCATATCAAGGTGGCCCGGAAAGAAATTGGAAACGCATTGGGCGTAAATCCGAAACCGATATGATGGACAAGGAGAGTGTCGTGACGACAGGTTCACACGAGTCCCCCGCCGCCAACGCAGAGCCCACGCACCTTCTGACCATGACCCGCGGTGCGCCGGAAGCGGTCCCGCCCCATGCGCTGCGCGCGCTGAAGGCAATGGGCGTCACAACGATCGAGATGGACGGGCGCGGTATCGGCCTGATCTTCTCGGGCGATATTCCGAACTTCCTGAAACTCGACCCGTTCAAGCTGACCCCGCTGGAAAGCGAAACGACTGAGGTGGCCGAGCCGGAGGCGGACGACGCCGACATCGCGCTGGAAGACGCACCGGAAGACGAAATCGCGCTGGACGATGCGCCCGCCGAGCCCGACCTTGCCGCCGAAGCGCCCGACCTGGCGGATGCAGAAGAGGTCGTTCTCGAAGACGAGGCCGTGGCAGAGGACGGCGCGTTCGAGCCCGACCTGCACGAAGAAGAGGAAGCCGTTGCCGAGGCACCGGAGGACGCATCCGACACCGACATTGTTGCAGATGAAACCCTGCCCGAGGCCGAGGCGGCGGACGAACCCGCGCCGATGTGGGATGACGCGGCGGAAGCGCCCGAAGCCGCATGGGACGAGGCCGACGATACCACCGAGGCTGAGGCCGAGGACACCCCCCTGCCTGAGGTCGAGAATACCGCGGACCTTGCGGCGGAAACCGCAGCGGAAGCGGAGACCGGCATAGAGGCCGACGAACCCCTCGATATGGCAGCCGAGGACGCCGTGGAGGCGGAGGCGGCAGAGGCGGAGGCCGAGGCGGAAGACGTCTCCGAGCCCGAACCCGAATTCGAAATCGAAGCAGAAGTTGAAGAAACACCGGAGCCCGAGGCGCCGGCCGATGTCGCCGCGATGCCGGACACCGCTGCAAACGACGCCGTCACCGAACGCCTTGACCGGATCGAGGCGATGCTGACCGCCCTACAGGACCAGCCGGCCGCCGCGCCCGCAGAGGGACAGGATGAACGGCTGTCGCAACTCGAAGCCGGGCTGACCCGCCTTCTGGAGCAACAGTCCGATCTGACCGAGCGGATGGCCGGGCTCGACAGCCTCTTCGACCGCCTGCAAAGCGGTCTGGACGATGTCGCGAAGCGGCCGATTCCGACCCCCGACCTGTCGGCGCAGCAGCGCAGCTTTGCCGCCTTCGGCACCGCCCTGGGCAACTTCCAGAAACGCGTCGAGGCGCTGGCCGACCGGATGGAGGACGACCACGTCGCCCAGACCGCCAGCATCGCCGAAACGCTGGAGCGTATGCAGGCGGCGGACGGCCATGGCACGGCAGACGCCGGTGTCGAGGTCGAGGCCCTGTCACAGGTCGTCACGGCCCTGTCCGAAGACCTTGTGGCCGCCCGCGAAAGCAACGGAGGCAACGAAGGCCTCCTGAAAGCCGTTCAGGAACTGCATGAAACGCAGGATCGCCTGACGGCCATGTTGGGCCAGTTGCTTGAAAAGCCCGACAACAGCGTTCACGCGGCGCAGGAACAATTCCTGCGCGACGTGCGCGTGATCATCGCAGAATTGCTGGCAGAAGGCCGCAGGGCATCGGTCGCATAAAATCGGAAAGAATGTGCAATTGTATCCACCCTTTGCACATTCATTCGAAATTAGCACCTCGCCCATTACCTTCACATCACCGCGGAATGCGCGGAAATCACTGACTAAACCTGAGGTTAGAGAAATGGCAATCGAAAAAACCGTGGCGTCCGCCTCCATCGCTGAAGTCGTCGACCGTATCCTGGACAAAGGCATCGTGATCGATGCTTTCGTGCGTGTCTCGCTCGTCGGCATCGAACTCATCGCGATCGAAGTGCGCGCCGTCGTCGCGTCCATCGAAAGCTGGCTGAAATATGCCGAGGCGGTTGGCCTGACCGTCGACCCGGCCGCCGCCTGAGGCCGCCGATCTTCCCCCTATGGCGTCGGGGATTGCTGCGACATCCTGATTGACAGGGCAGTGATCTCCTTCGCCAGCGGGCGGTCTTCTTCCAGTTCCGGCGCCGTTTCACGCACCCAAGCCACCAGCCGCCGCGCCGCCCCGGAAAAACCGCTCAACTCCGATCCCCCCCGCAGTTCCGCCGCCTGCGCCAAGGCCAGCGCAAGGATCGCCTGTATCTCGATACAGCGGGCCAGTTTCTCGGCCGTCAGGCGCGCGGCGATCGTTCCCATCGACACGACATCCTGATTGGCGCCGTTGGTCGAGAGCGACTGGACCGACGCCGCCCCGGTGGCCCGCATCTCTGCCAGAAGCGCCGTCGCAGTGACCTGCGCGCCCATGAAGCCGGAGTTCAACCCGCACGGCCCCCGATGCAGGAACGCCGGCAGGCCCCGGTTCAGCTTTTCATCGGTCAGCCGCGCCACCTGCCGCTCGACCAGCCCGGCCAGCACGGTGGTGGAGTTGGCCAAAGTGTCAGAGATAAGCGCCACATGCTGACCCATGAAATTGCCGCCATGCAAGGCCGGCACATCCCCGTTGGCCGGGAAGATCGGGTTGTCGGTGACCGCGTTCAATTCGGTTTCCAGCACGCTGTTGTGCCAGTCCAGCGCATCCAGAACGGCGCCGATCAATTGCGGCGCGACCCGCAGGCTATAGGCGTCCTGCCCGGGCTCATCCTCGGGCCGGATGTCATCCTCTTCCAGACGCCGGGCCGCCGTTCGGGCCTCCACGATGCGGGCGCTGCCCTTCAGCCGTGCCCGCAGCGTCGCCGCCGCACGGATTTGCCCGCCATGGGGGCGCAGGTCCGCGAATTCGGCAGACCATGCCTCCGACCGTGCATCAAAACACTCTCCCATCAGCGCGGTCAGGGCCAGCGCCCAGTCGACCGACCGCTCTGCCGCTTGGGCGTTGCGCAGTGCAATTCCGGTCATCGCCGAGGTGCCGTTGACCAGGGCCAGCCCGTCGCGGCTGGACAGATCAAGCGGCGCGAGCCCCAGAAGATCAAGCGCCACGGCCCCCTCGAACCGCTTTCCGGCACGGTCGAAGAACGCGCCACGCCCCTGAAAACACAGCACCATATGCGCGAGCGGCGTCAGATCGCCCGAGGCGCCCACGGTGCCCCGTGCGGGGATCGCCGGGGCGAGGTCCGAGTTCAGAAGGGTGACAAGCGCATTGATGCTGGCCTCGGACGCACCCGAGGCGCCCTTGGAGAGCGAGGCAAGCCGCGCCAGCACGACAGCGCGGGCCTCTGCCCAGCCCAGATCGGGGCCAAGGCCGGTCGCAAGGTGGTGCACGAGGTTCTGTTGCAGCCTCACCCCGTCCTCGGGGGAAACCAACCGGTTGGCCAGCGGCCCAAAACCGGTGGTGATCCCGTAGATATGGCGGCGTTCGGAAATGGCCTGAACCAGCCGCGCCTCCGCTGCACGGCATCGGGCCCGCGCAGCCCCGGACAGAACGATCTTCTGATCGCCTTGCGCAACCGCATTGGCGTTGGACAGGTCGATCCTGTCGTCCAGTTCGTAAAGGGCTGCTGAGTCTCTGTCGTGACGCACGTCGTGGCCTCCTGATGTCGGGGCCAGACTAGGTGCTTATGGTTAACAGCAGCTTGCCATCCACCGGTGTCAGACGGTCCGGCCCAGCGGGCCGAGATCGAGCGAAAGATCCTCCGGCGACAGGCCGAAACGATCTGCCAGGTCGTGGATCGCGCCCTCTGCCCGCATCAACGTGGTGCCGAGGGTTTCTTCCTGCTCCGGTGTCAGTTGGCCGTTTTCCATGCGCCGGATGGCCTGCAGCTCCATCAACTGACGCAGGAACTCCATCAGCCCCAGAACAAGCCGGGCAAGGTCCTGTTCGACGCAATCGGGGTCGATCCTGATCCGGTCCTTCCCATCGGTCCGCGTCGACAGATAGGCGGCCAAGTCCTCGGTTCCGAAGGAAATAGATGCGTCGCCGTCCACCTTCATGCCGCGGCCCCCAAGTTGGTGAAGTTGTAGGCGGGCCAAGGCCCGGTCAGGGTCAGTTGCAGGCCGGTCGCCCGGCCCTTCCCGTCCTCGGCCAGTCGCGCGTGCAACTGCGCGAGCACATCGGGCGCGTCCGCAGCCCCGATCAAAAGATGCAGGCGAAGAACGCCTGCGCCGTGCTCGTCGGCGATATCGCGCACCGGCAGATCGGCGCACATCGCCTCGACCCACTGCCGCAGCTCCTGGGCCTGTTGCTGCCGCGCCTGCTTGCGCTGGGCCTTCTGCCGCAACCACCCGGCGCCGCTGTCGGTTTCGGTCGTGACGGGGGCGTCGTTGATCCCGCAAGTCAGGGTGATCTGGCGCCCGTCGTCCAACTGGGTCAATAGGGCCACGATCTCCTCCTGCCGCGCTTCGCACCAGGACAGAGCGCGTTCGGCATCTGGCAGGGCCGTGGGGGCAAAGGGCAGAAAGCACGACAGGGCGCGGCTGCCGCCAAGTTGCAGCGCCATGCGATCCCGCGGGGTGCTGGCAAGGTCGTCCTCGATACAAATCACGGACAACGCCCCGCTTTTCAACGCAGCATAGGGCGGCACCGGCACCGCATCCCGGCTGAGCCCGAGCGCCATCATGACAGGTTCACCGGGTCCGGCCGCATCGTGTCGGGATTGGCCAGAACGAGATCGACCCCGAGAAACACAAGCTCCACATCGGCCACGGTCAGCCAGGCCTCGCCCCGGATCACCACACCATTGGCCAGCAGATTATCGACGATGTCGACCAGCCGCGTGTCACTGCTGAACAGCGCATCCTCCGACGTGGCAAAGCGCAGCGAGAATTCAGAGTCAGGCATCGCAGGGTTCCGCCTTGGGGATGAAGGAATGCGGCGCACAGGGGCCGACCATCCGGATCCGCAGGTTCAGCGCCTCTGCCGCGTCCGACAAGGCCCGCGCGGCCTCAACCAGAGCCTCCACCTGGTCTCGCCGGATCAGGAGCGAGAGGTCCAGGATCGCGTCACCCGACCGGGTCGGACGCACCACGCACTCCAGCGCCGCCGCGGACAGCGCCGCAGTCGCCGCGTCGGTAAAGGCCTTGCGATCGTCGCCCAGATGCCGGCGCGTGTCCCGCTTTGCCCGGCGTTGTTTCAGATAGGCGACACCGCTTTGGGGGGGCACGACGGGCCGGGCAAGCTCTGCTGCCGGGGCCTCGGGCAGCAGGCGGAACAGGTACTCCGTCTTGCCGGCCAGTTGCGCCATTTGCCGTTTCAACGTCTCGGCAGAGCGTTCCAGATGCTGCAACAGGGCCGCATCGCCGGAAAACGCCGCCCCGATGGCAACCGGCATCACGTCTTCGGCCGCTGCATAGGCCGACAGGACGGTATTTTGGGCAAGGGCCGCCTTGATCGCCCAGGCCTCCGACGCGGTGTCCTCGGAAATGTCATCAAGCGCCATGACCAGCGCATCCATATCCGGCCCGGCAGGGACACGGCGATGCGGCTGGTCGACCGACCGTTCGGTGCCTCCGGCCGCAACCAGCCCCAGAAGGAGGAGTTGCCCGCTCATGCCGCGGCCCTTTCCTCGGTTTTGGGGCCGGCCCGGCCCTCCCACCAGACAAAGGCGTGGTGAAATCCTTTTTCGGCCTCGGGACAGGCCGTCAAAACCTCCAGAATGTCGGCCGCCGTCTTGACCCGCTCTCTCACATCGTCCTTCGCGGACATCAGGGCATGACGACGCGCGGAACGGATCGCCTCGGCGTCAAGATCCCCGCTCAGCCCCAGCCGGTCGCGGGCCTTCTGAATCGCACGCGATGAAACCTGCCGAAGCCCGAGGCTGCAAAACGACACCGCAGGCGACGGGCCGATCTGCCGAATGGAAAAGCCGTCCGTCCAGATCGCATCGACGGCCTCGACCGTCTGATCGAGGGCCGGTATCTCATTTTCGGCCACAAGAAGAGCGGCATTGAAGATCACCGCGTCCCGGATCGGCAGCGCCACCATTTCTTCGGACACAAGGCCCAGCATGTCGCCGATGCGCGCAGAGAGCCCCTCCCGCACGGCGTCAAGCCCCGCGGGGTCACCGAACCGGGCCGGTGCGGCGGCCTCATCCCAAGACACCTGAACCTGATACTGCACCCGCCCGCGAAGAGTGTCCGCAAGACGGGTGAAGAGCGGGGCATTGGCCTGCAACATGACGGGCACGTCCCGTTCGGCAAGGATGGCCCCCGAAAGTGCCGGCAATACCGGGCCGGCAGGCATCATGCCCTCAAGCAACTCCTGCCGCTGCTGGGCATGTCTGAGAAGGGCCTTGCGACCCCTGCCCAGATGCCGCGGGACCGGAGTCAACACGGCCGTAAAGCCGGCGGCCTCGATCGCGCTGGCTCCCTTCGGCAGGGGCTGCGGTGCGGGGCCGGGCAGAATCGCGGCAAGTTGCTTGCGTGTCATGCGTCGCCTCCTTGGGTGGGAGAGATGAAATCGGTGGACCGGGCGGCTTTGGCGATGCGCAGCCACTCAATCGCGGCCTCGGCATCGGCCATGGTGATGCCGGAGTCTGCGGGGGCTTCCGTCTCCACGATCCGGACAAGGGCAAGGCGCGCGGCCTCTGCCACAAGGGCGGCCAGATCGGCCCCGCTTGCGCCATCGCTCGCACCGGCCAGCCGGTCGATGTCCAGATCCGCGGCCAGCGGGCGGTTGGCCAGATGTACGCGCAGGATGCTGGCCCGCGCGGCGCGGTCCGGCAGCCCAAGGGGGATCACCGTGTCAAACCGCCCCGGCCGGGTCAAAGCCGGATCGATGGAGGCCGCCCTGTTCGTTGCGGCCAGAAGCACCACGCCATCGCGCCCGGCACAGCCGTCGATTTCGGTCAGCAGTTGCGCCACGATCCGGTCAAGCACCGCATCCTTGCCGCTGCGCCGCGGGGCCAGCGCGTCGAGTTCATCGAAGAACAACAGCGTGGGCGCGGTCGCGCGGGCGGTTTCAAACAGGCGGGCGACGGCGCGCTCGGCCTCCCCCAGATATTGCGACATCAGGCGCGGGGGGCGGACGGGGACGAAATTCAGCCCGCTTTCAAAGGCCAGCGCCCGGGCGAGGAGTGTCTTGCCCGACCCGGCGGGCCGGTCAGCAGGATGCCGCGGGGCGGCTGAACGCCCAGCTCCCGAAACCGCTCCCGGTGCTCCATCGGCCACATGACCGCGCGCTGAAGCGCCGCTTTGGGCGCATCGAGCCCGCCGATATCTTCCCAGCGCACCGGCGGGGCATCGACCGCACTGTCACGCAGAGCACTGGGGGAGGTTACGGCCAGCCCGTGTTCCAGATCGGCTTGCGTAATCGCGAGGTTTTCCAGATCGACGGCGGCCTCTGACCCGGCCTCGGCTACGCTGCGGGCAAGCGCTGCCACGGCCGCCTCGCGCACCAGCGCGGCCAGATCGGCGCCGACATAACCGTGGGCGATATCCGCCAATGCGGAAAGATCGACATCCCCGGCCAGCGGCGACTTCGCAAGATGCACCTCGAGAATGTCGCGCCTTTGGGCCGCATCGGGCGGCGAAAACCGGATCTCACGGTCGAACCGCCCCGGACGGCGCAACGCGGGATCCAGCGCGTCTGGCAGGTTGGTGGCCGCCATCACCACGATCCGGCCCCGGTCGGACAACCCGTCCATCAGGGTCAGAAGTTGCGCCACCACCCGCCGTTCGACCTGCTTGTCGCCGGACAGATCATCGCGGCGGGGGGCAATAGCATCGATCTCGTCGATGAAGACGATGCTGGGCGCCTGTTTCTCGGCGGCCTCGAACAGGCGGCGGAGCGCAGCCTCGCTGTCGCCGTAATGCTTGGAGATGATCTCGGGGCCGTTGAGGTGGAAAAAGGCGGCCTTCGTCTCGGCCGCAACGGCCCGGGCCAGCAGGGTCTTGCCCGATCCCGGGGGGCCGGAGAACAGCACGCCGCGGGGCGCGGAAATACCCAGTCGTTCAAACAGTTCCGGGCGGACAAGGGGCGCGACGATCATTTCGCGCACCCGCCGGATCTGCGTTGCCATCCCGCCGATACCGGCCAGACGGTCGTCCTCTCCCGGCCGGTTCTGGACCGTGACCAAGGTTTCGGCCCCGAGGAGTCCGGCGCCGCCGGGCGAAACCGACATCACCTCGACCCCGACGGTACGGCCCTGCGGCAGGGTCAGCGACAGGCGGTCGCCCTCGGTCAGGGCCATGTCGAACAGGGCGTCCGACAGGTCCGCCGGTTCGACCGGGGCGGGCGTGTCCAGTTGCACAGCAAGCGTTTCGATCCGGGGCAGATCGGCCGGTCGCAGAAAGACCCGCCCATCCTGAGACGTGTCGCAATTCGCAGCCAGATCGCGGTCGAGCAGCGCGCTCCCTTCCGCAACCGCGCCGACGCTGACCCGGCCGTGGCAGGCCCGCCCGGCGGTGGCGCAAACCGTGTCGCCGGGCCGCAGGTTCAAAGCGGCAAGATCGCGGCGGGACAGGCGGATCACACCTCGGGTGGCGGCGTCGGTCACCTCCACATGCAGGCCCGGCCCCGTCATCCCTTGGCCATATGCAGCCGTTCGAGCAGGGCTTCCTCGATCTCGTCATATTCGTCTTCCGAGATCTCGCCCGCGACAAGGCGCCGTTCCGCATCGGAAAGCTGCGCTTTCAACGCCACGGGGTCGTTCCATTCCTTCTCGGCAGCCTCGTGGATCTTTTCGGCCACCCAGACCGAGGCATCCATCGGCCCCTTGACGGGCAGGGTCAGCAGTTTTCCCAAGAGTCCCATTACGCAGCCTCCGTTCTGTGGGGCGAGAGCGAAACCTTGACGAAATTGAAGGGCGGCACGGGGCCGATCAGGCGGATTTGCGGCTCTGCCCCCGGTGCGAAATCACAGACGGCGGCCAGTGCCTCTACCGCCGCGGCGAAGGTCTGCTGCTGATCGGCGGGGATCAGCACATCGGCGGCCAGAACCTGCACGTCGCTTTCCGGCTTGCCCAGAACATGCGATGTCAGTTGCGGCCTCAGCCATGCCAGCAGTTCCTTCTGCGCCGCGCCCCGCCGGGCATCCAGCCGTTCGGCGAGTTTGCGTCCGAATTCGGCCTGTGCGAAGTGATTTGGCGTGCGCGCCGCCATCAGCTTGTCGCGTTCCGCGGCCAGCGCGGGCTCCGCCTGAAGGGTCGCGAACAGGGCCGCCTCGCGCGGGAAATCGATCCTCAGCCCAAGTTCCACCTGCCCCCGAATCCGGTCGAAGGCGCTTACGATCTGGCCTTCGCGGGCGTCCAGCAGGTCGGCGACTTCGGCCACATCCTTGGCCCACATGCCAAACCGCATGGGCAGAACCGGCGCGTCACTCGCGGCCGTTTCCAGAACCTTGGTATGGGCCAGAAGGTAACGGCGCTTGGGCCTGATCTCGGTCCCGTCATGGGCCCCGTGGATCAGCGTGCCCTGGGGCAGCGGCGTCAGGTCGACCGGCCCGGTCACGCCGTCCAGACCGGTCAGGGCCTCGGGCACCTCGCACCCGGGTTCCAGCAATCCGTAAAGATAGATCATGTGTCCGCCTCACCGGGCAACTCGGCGGTGATCTCAAGAATCCCGTTGTTGAGGGAAACGGAAAGGTCGGCAAGGCCAAGGCCCTCCGGCATTGTGAACCGGCCCTCGAACCTGCGGCCACGGCCGGTGGCGGCAACGACGAGTTCCGCGCCCTCCTCCGACAGGGTCAGGCCATCTGCGTCGATACCCGGCAGGTCGGCGACCAGTTGCCACTGCCCGCCATCGCTGAAGATGTCAGCCGCGATCGGCCGCGGTTTGGGGCTGGCCGGTGCGGCCGCTTCGGCGCGGGCGGCGGGCTTGCCCGCTGGGCGGTTGACCGGGCGCGGGGCGCGGGGTTGACGGGTGCTGCCGACCTCCTGCCCTGCCACGCGGACGCGGATACCGGTTTCAGCGCGGATCGGACCCTTGCCGGTGTCAACGCTGTAATCGCGGCGCACCTCTTGCGATTGCCCGCTTTCCAGCCGGTCCATCATCTCTGACAGCGCGGACCCAAGATCCCCCAGAAGATCGCCGAGGCGCACGTCGATTTCCTCGCCGGCCTTGCGGAACCGGTCCTTGTTCTTTTCGTCCATCAGCGAAGTTCCTTCATTTCGACAAGCCGGGTGATCTGCGCTTCAAGCCGGTCAAGGCGTTCGGCAACGGCGGCAGAGTCCGCAGGCGGCAAGTGTTCGGTCTGGGGGGCGGTGGTCAGGCGGGGGTCGCTTTCCCACCAGTTGATGCCAAGCTCTTTCGCCTTGTCGACGGTGGCGATCAGCAGGCGCAGCCGGATGGTCAAAAGCTCGATCCCGACCAGCGAGATCGAGATATCGCCCGCAATCACGATGCCCTTGTCGAGGATGCGTTCCAGCACCTCGGCAAGGCTGTCATTGTGAATGGGGCTTTGGACCTCGAAGCTCAACCGACGCTCCCGTCCTCTCGGTGATATCGGCCAAGGCGCTGGAAACCGGCAACCTTTCCCTGGGGCGACACACGGATTTCATAGGCGCACAGCAGATCGTTGTTGCCCATGCGCGCGGGGCTTTCGACCACGTCGATCACCACCCGCCACGATCCGTCATCCTCGCCCTCGCATTGCGCGACGGCGTCGATCGGGCTGCCGTTCATCGCGGTCAGGGCACGGCGGGCAAGCGCGATGATCTCGACCATCGACATGGCAGCCGCACCGCCCTCGGTGCTGAAGCTGCCGGGCTTGGGTTGTTCCATTTTGGCGCGTCCTCCGTGATGTGGCGCAAAATCAGGACTTCAGGATGTTCAGGAGGGTGTCGCGTTCGCGCTGGCGCTGGCGCAATTCCTCGGCATAGCGCGTGACCCGCTCTTGCGCCTGGTCGATCCCCATTTCCAGCCGGTTCATGTCGAACTCGACCCGGACAAGATGGATCGCGGCTTCCTTGCGGGTGCGCGCCACGGCGGTCGACGTCTGGCGCGCGGTTTTCGGCATGCATGTCTTGGGTCGTTTCATCCCTATGCCCCCACGATCCGTTGCATCTGTTGCGCTGTCTGCGGGTCGAGCGCATGTTCGATATCTTGCGGACCGATCTCTGCCCCGCGTCCCGAAAGGACGTCCGACGCGATCTGGGCCAACGCCGCGGCGGTCAGTTGTCCGGCCATCTCAAGCGGCGCGGCAAGGCGCGCGATCAGGATGCTGGTGCGCATCGACGACAGGCCATGCACGTCGAAACTTTCCCGCGCACGCAGCACCAGATGGACGATGCGGCGGCTGTTTTCGGGATCGAGCCCGCTGCGCGCCGCGACGATCCCGGCCAGCGTTTCGGCCGACGGCTCTTTCAGACGCAGGGTCACCATCCGGTCGACCAGCGCGTCAGGCGCCATGTTCACGCCCTGATAGTCGTGCGGGTTCGAGGTCAGGATGATGCGGAAATCGGGGTGGGCCTCGATATAGGTGCGGGTGCTGGTGTGATCGGTGGACACCAGAACCCCCTCCTCCAAGACCGACAGAAGCGCGGCATTGGCGGCCGGAGAAGCGCGGGTGAATTCATCGTAGACCAGCGTGTAACCCCGCTCCATCGACACGGCGAGGATGGAGTCCTTCCAGTCCGCCCGGGTCGTCGTCTCTGACCGGCGCACGCTTTGCACGTATTTGTCGACAACGGTGGAGGTCGTCTCTCCGATCTGGCCGCCGATGAAGTCCTTGGTGGTCAGCCATTCGTTTCCGGTCATGAAGGACACCGGGCGGCCCAGCGCCTCGGCGATCCGAAGCGCCATCGTGGTCTTGCCAAGGCCGGCCATGCCGGAGAAGTGAACGCAGACCCCCGCACGCACATAGGACAGCGCCCGGGCCATGATATCGGTGATTTCTGCGTTCTGGAAAAACCCGTGCCGGCTTTGCAGCCCAAGCCAGGGATTGTCGATCACGTCCAACTGGACACCGGGCGCATGACCCGCCTCTGGTTTGGGAACCGTCACTTCTGCGTCCTCACCGTTTTCTACGGCTTTAGTTAAAAGCCTTTCACCTTAAAGACGGCTTAAGCGAAGACCGACATTGCACGATTTCCGCGCGCAATCCGGGCCGACAGGGCATCTACATCCAGACGGGGCAGAACGACCTGCGCCTCGGGGCGGCCAAGCTTGACCATCTGCTCAAGAAACGCCGAGGGTTCGGTATTCTCTGCCCGCCAGGTAGAGGTTTCGATCCCGTCCACGGAGTTGACCAGAATGCCGATCTGGCGGTCTTCGTCCCCGGCCAGAAGCACGCGGCGCTTGTCGGTCTCGGCCGGTGCGCCAAGGTGAAGGTAGCGGCAAAGGCAAACCAGTGTCGTCGGCTGCCCGTCCACGGAAAACAGGCCGAGGATACCGCCCCCCGTATCGGGAAAGGGCGTGATCTTTTTCGGTGGTTCGAGGATCCGGATGATCTTTTCGATCGGGATCGCGAATGTGCTGCAGGCCTCGAACACCACATAGCGCTTGCGTTCGTGGATGATCGTGTTCGAGGCGGGCCTGCCGTCGTCATGGGCCTGCTTCGCGGTGTCATTCCTTGCGGCCGCGTCGCCTTTCTTTGCAGGCCGGCCGTCGGTCTCGGTCACGGGGCCGGACAGCCCCGCGATGGACTTCAGGTCCGGATCCTCGCGCAGATACTCCACCCTTATGACATAGGTCTGGGTTCCGTCGTCCTCGGTCACCATCAAGCCCAGCGCGGATTTACCGCCGCCAAGCAGCGCCGGAACGGTGGTCAACTGCTGTTCCCCGAAGGTCGCGATCCGGCAGATGACATCCACCGCAAGGCCCAGAAGGTGCTCCCCCTCGAAGCTGATGACAACGATTTCGGGATTGGCGCGTTCGCGCGCGGTGCCAAGCCCCAGAAGGCCCGGCGCGTCGATCACCGGAATCCGCACCCCGTTGACACGGACAGATCCAAGGCAAAGACCACCGGCAAGCGCGTCGCGGTCAACATGTTGCCGCGGCAGGGTGCCGTGCACGTCGATGGCGGGCGCCGCGAACCGCGCCCCGCCCGCCTGAAATGTCAGATACGCTTTGCGACCGCTGACCTTGTAGCCGGTTTCCTTTCTACGAAACCGTTCTGCTGTCGGCAGATCCGGAAGCGAGAAGAGCGCCAGCGGATCGATCACGTTGATCACGCGGCCGTCGTGGTAGAACCCTCCGAAGAACAGACCGCCCCCGCGGCACCGCCGGATTCCAGCCGCTGAAGCGCCGCTTCGTCAGCTTTCGCCAGCCCCGTGATCTCGTCCACCGCCAGGGCGACCAGCCGTTCCTCATGGGCCATGATGGCCGCGATGGCCGGCGGTGTGTCGGTCCGCGGAAACCCGCACAGAACCCGCGGGTCGAAGACCGGGATCAGTCGCCCGCGCAACCGCATCGCGCCAAGAAACGCGGGGTGAGAGACCATCAGCGGCGACAGCCCATCGATCGGCTGCACTTCCGTCAGGTTGGCGATGTTCACGCCAAGGGTGCTCTCTCCCACCTCCATCAGCCCGAAGGTGGTCCAGGTGGAGTGGTGCGCCGGCTCCGACATCAGTTGCTGACGGCGCGCTGAAGTTCTTCGGCAACCTGGGTGAGGCTGGTCGCCGAGGCTTCCTGCGTCTCGGCATGATCCACAAGATCGGTCATGCCGCCGCTATGGTTTTGCGCCATGTCGCCGATGCCCTTGATCCGCTGGATCGCCTCCTCGGTGCCTTTCGTGCCGCGCTGGATGCTGTCATTGGCACGTTCGATCTGGCGCGAGATTTCGCGGGCCGCCTCGCCGTTGCGTTCGGCCAGCTTGCGAACCTCGTCGGCCACGATGGAGAAGCCCGCACCATGTTCCCCTGCCCGGGCCGCTTCGATGGCGGCGTTGAAGGCAAGCAGATTGGTCTGCACGGCGATGTCGCTGACAAGCTCGACAATCTCGGTGACCTTGCTGGCCGCTTCACGGGCGCTTGTCATCTCGGTCAGCGATCCGTCAAGCAGATCGTCGCTGCGTTCCGCACTTTCGCGCAGGCCTTCGATGGCCTTTGTCAGGTTTTCCGCGTCCTGGCGCACCGCCTGGTGGCTGTCCCGCAGCTTGCCGGCTTCGGCCGCGAGGGCGGTTGCCTGATCTTTCGCCGTGCGTTCCAGCGCAACCTGGTCGGTCACGTCGTAGCCACACATGATGATCCGGTCGACCTCTCCCTTGGAGTTCCGGACAGGGGCATAATGCGCCAGCATGAAAAGATCGCGGTCGAACCGGGCAACATGGTGGAAACGTCCGCTTTGCGGCTCGCCCCGGCGCAGGGCCATCCAGAAGTCGCTGTAGGCGGGAGAGCGGATATAGTCGGCGGTGCAGATGAAGTGGTGGTTCTGGCCCGCGATCTCCCGCAGGGAGTAGCTGACAAGGCGCAGGAAACTGTCATTGGCATGCAGGATCTTGCCCTCGGCATCGAATTCGACCACGGCCTGATGGCTGAGGGCCGCCTGCCACTTGCTTTCAAGCTCGCTCAGCCTTTCCTTGCTTTCGGTGATCTCGAAGGCGATCTGGATCACCTTGGTGAAATGGCCGTTGAGATCGGGAATGGCGTGATAGTGGCTTTGCAGCCAGTGTTCCTGCCCCCCCGCGCCCACGCGCAGAACCTCGCCTTCGTGGCTGCCGCCGTCGCGCAGATGGTCCCACATCTGCATGGCATCCATGCTCTTGGCCTCTTCCTTGTCCATGAACATCGCGTGCTGGCGACCGCGGATTTCCTCCAGCCGATAGCCCATCTGCTCCTGGAAGAAGTTGTTGGCGGTCATCACGCTGCCGTCCATCTCGTACTCGACGACCATCATCGACTTGTCGAGCGCATGAAGGATGGCCTCTGACTTCAGTTCCGTCTTGCGGAAGTCTGTCACGTCGATGGCAAAGAACAGGATGGATTTAACAAGGCCATCCTCTTCGGACACGATGGGCGAATAGGTGGCGTGCAGCCAGACATCGCGCCCGTCATTGGCAAAGCGACGGAACCGGCCGGTGATCCGCTCGCCTTTCACAAGGCGATCCCAGAATTCGTCGTAACGGCGCGAGTCTGCAAAATCCTTGGGAACGAAAGATTTGTGGTCGCGTTCCTTCAGTTCCAGCGGATTGAGACCCATCATCTTGCAGAAGGTCGCGTTCGCCTCGATGATCGACCCATCGATCTTGTATTCGACCACGGACAGCCGGTCATCGACTGCATTGAAACGCTTGCGCAGCCGGTCGAGGTCGACCTTCTCGTTGTTGTTGTCGATGGCGATCTCGAACACCTTCTCGACGCTGCCATCGGGGGATTTGAGGGGCGCGAACCGCGACCGGGTCCAGTTGATGTCAAGCGCCTTGGTCACGTGCGGCATGTCGATCACGCGCGACTCGCCCTTCATCACCCCGGCCCAGGCTTCGGCAAACGCCGTGCCACGCGCGAAGTCGGCGACGGTGAAGCGGCGCAGATGCTTGCCGATCAGTTCATCCCGCTCGAACTTGACGATTTCCAGCATTCGGTCGGACACGGTCAAGACGTTCCCGTCAGTGTCGTATTCGACGGTTCCAAGATTCTGGGTGAAGAAATCCACCTTCGCCTGGTTGATCGCGGCGGTGGCGGCGTCGTCGTTGACGTCCATCAGGCACTGAATGACCGATTTGACCTGCCCCATGTCATCCTTGACGGGGATGAAGGTCGAATGCAGCCAGATGTTCTGACCTTCGGCCGTGACGTGCAGGTACTTGCGCTCCACCACCCGGCCTTGGCGCAGTTTTTCCCAGAACTCCACATATTCCGGGGTCTGGGTGACGCTGTCGGGCCAAAGTGCATCATGGTTCTTGCCCACCATGCTTTCGCCGTAGAATTCCAGCGCCATGTTCGCGCGGTCATTGGCGTCGATGATGTTCCCATCGGCGTCGTATTCGATGAAGCCGACGTAATCGTCCGCCACACTCCACTTGCTGGCCGGGCCAGCCGTGCTTTCCGATGGCGCGGGCTCGGCCACCGGGGCGGACAATGCAACCACCGAAAGCCGCTCGCCGCCCTCGTCAGACAGGCGTACGGCGCGGAAGGTCATTGTATGCCGGGATTCAGAAAGGCTTGCCACCAGCGCCCCGTCCCAGGTCGGGCGGACGCCGGATGCAGCCGTCTCCCACAACTCCTGCACGTCAAGACCATCGGGGGCGATCAGCCCGTCGAAGTCGTAGGCACCAAGGTTGTCCTCGGCGAGTTCCAGCAGGAAGACCGCGGGTTCGTTCGCCGTCACCAACATGCGCGTTTCGGCATCGAAGGTAAGGGCGTAGGACTCGGCAAGGATTTGCTCACCCAGCGCCTTGGACAGCAGTGCCTCGAAGTCTGCGTTCGCGGCGGCTTCCGGTTGTGAGGTCATGGTCTGTCCTTCACGATGAACTGTTGCAGTGCGACCGCGCGACTCCGTGGTGCGCCGACGTTCTCGATCCTCATAGCCGCCCCTCCCTTAAGACTTGGTTGCAGCCAGTGGGGAGAAGGGCATTTGACCCCGGCGCACCGGGGACAAACGGTCTACCAATCGGCCAGCTTGCCGATCGCGTTGCGCGGAATCCGGGGGCCGAAGGTAAACCGGTCAGGGCGGGCCGGCGCCGGCAGCTCGCGGTTCACGCGATCCCGAAGGGCCGTTTCAAGCGGCCCGGTATCGCCTGCCCCGTCGGTCGGGACGACAAAGGCCTTCAGCCGGTCGCCATCCAGCCGCACCGCAGCATCGGCCACGGCAGGGTCGGCACGCAAGACCTCCCGCACAGCATCCGGGTTGACATTGGTCCCCGCGATCTGGACGACGGTGTCATTCCGCCCCAGCACGCGAAAGGCGCGCGCATCGGTCCAATCCAGCCGGTCCTGAAGGGCAAGGGGCGTGGTCGGGTCGGACTTTCGCGCGATATCCTCGCCGCAGCGTGTCAGATGCGCCAGCAGGGTGAAGGGCGTGCCCTCCTCCGCCCGCATACCCACGCCACCGGTTTCGGTCGATCCAAAGATGTCGATCAGCCGGTCCAGCCCGATTTCGGCAACGGCCTGCCATGTATCCCGTGTGGACGTTGCCCCGGCACTGACGCCGGTGACGTCATCCGGCAGTCTGCCACCGGTCTTCGCAAGCTGTGCCCAGGTAAAGGGGGTGCCAAGGACGATGTCGCCGCTGCGCGCTTCACGCAGCAAGCGCGTGGGCGACAACGCACCGATATCGCGCACCTCAAGCCCGGTCATCCGCGGCAAGAGACACGCCCAGAGAAACCCGTAGATGTGCAGGGGCGCGACCATCGACAGAACCCGGGTGTCCGGCCGCAGATACGGTTGCAAAAGGTCCGCGACCCCGGACATCTCGGCCTCAAGCACATCGCGGCCATGCCGGATTAGCTTTCCGGGGCCCGTGCTGCCAGACGTGGTAAAGGTTATCTCGGCATCCCGGCCCACAAGCTCGAAATGATGCGCAACCAGATCGGCCCAGTCGCCAAGACGTCGCTGAACCAGCAGGTAGTCCTCGACCCCGGTGGACGCGAGTCCGAAATAGCGGTTGAGTGACATGATCAGATCGAGCAGCGAGAGGCTGTCAAAGCCCAGTGTCGCCTCGTCGATCAGAAGGTCGTCAGGGTCGATCGTGCCCGCCCCGGCCAGGCGGGCGCCGATCATGGATGTCCTGTCGATACGCCCTTCGCGCAAGAGCCGGTCCTGCTCTGCCTCGATCAGCGCGATACAGAGGCGCCGCGCCTCGTCTTTTCCCAAGAGCGGCGGCCGTGCCTTTTCCAGTTTCTCCGGAGTCATCGGCGCGAAACCGTCCTCAGGCCGACTTCGACTCGATTTCGGCAAACAGCTCGCCGACAAGACCTTGATAATGGGCGCGCGCGGCAGACACCTTGGCCTGAAGTTCCAGCGCATGGGCCGCAAGTGCTGCCGGCGGCAGGGTATCGATCTTGGCCGGCAGGGTCATCTTGACGTCTTGCGCAGCGTCGTAGCCCTCGATGGCATCGAACACGTCGCTCAGGTCATCGAATTCCCAGGCTCGGACATAATCTTCCTCGTCCGCGGACTGGAAGAACACACGGACTGCAAGCACGAATCGCTGGCTTTGCGTGCGGTAGATGTTCATTTCGTACCAGTACGGAATCTCGGGCGTGAAGCTCATGCTCATCGCCAGTTCCGAACCGCGGAAGACGATCGGGCGACCGCCGACCCGCCGGATGCGGAATTCGCTCGACATGCCGACGGACGGGGTCTCGGACCGGTCGCCCATCTGCGACATGGAGTCGACGGGCATCGGTCCTGCGGGATTCATGACGTTCATGGCAGTTCGTCCTTCAGTTCATTGGGTTTCTGTCCCGGAGCGTTGACCCCGGCGGAAAGGGCGGAACGACGCGCAGCCCGGCCCAAAGGTCCTCGTTCCGGTCCGACGCATGCACCCACGGGGCAACGGCCAGACATTCGGAAGGATCATTCGCTTGCAGAAAGCGATCGAGGTCCCCGAGATCGGACAGGATGGCTACGCGGTGAATTGGACGCGCCGGCAACGCGTCCGGAGGTGTGACAACCAGATGGGCGACCGTGTCGCCCTCCTCGGTGAAGAAAAGTTCGAAGCGGCGTCGTCCAATCCCGGTCTGCCCGGACCCGTCGACATAGTCTGCCTCGACTTCATCACACCACACGCTGAGCCCCGACATGCAGACCGGGCGTCGCCCGTCGCAGCGCAGGGAAAGCGGTTGCCAGGGCGCCTTGGGCCCGTCCGGTTTCTCCGGACAAACGGGGGCAACGTCGACCTCTTGGGCCGGTGTGTCCTCCGGTTCAGGCTCGCAGGTCGGCACGGGCGCGCCAGTGTGGCATCCGCCAGTCAGAAGGGCGACGAGTTCCGGCGAAACGGTCGCTTCGTAACTGATGTCCCGTTCCGTGAGCATCGCCGCGCCGCTCCGGTCAGGCGCGTTTCACGAACAACCAGCAGTGCTGGCCATCGGGCTGCGACTTGAGGTGGATCTTCACCGAGACGTTCGCGCCCTTGTAGGCGAACTTGTAGTCGAACATCACGTTGATCTGGCCGGTCTGGTGGAACTTCAGGAACTCGCCGTGGAAGCGCTTGCCCTTGGCGCAGGGAGCAATCTCGTTGAAGAAGTTCTTGCCGATCACGTCCTCGGGGGTCCGGCTCGCGATCAGGCCCTCGGCCTTGTTGTACTTGACGATCGTGCCGTTGCGGTCGAGCAGAACGGCACCGAAGGGCAGGTATTCCGCGCGCTGAGGCTCGCGGGAAAGGATGTTATCGAGATCCGCGCTGCCGAAAGGAATGATTTCCATCGTGTTATCCTTGCTGTCAGTCCGTGGTGTTACTTGGAGGTGTCGACGCCGTTTTCGTTCTGGAGGAACGAATCGTTGTAGGTCATCGACATGTCGTTGATCCGTCGATACGGATGCCCGTCGAATTCATCGGCATGTATCGCGCGCCCCTCGGGGGCTGCCCAACGGTAGTCAAGCTTGCCCATCGTGACGATGCATTGCGGGATCGTTTCGAAGCGCTCCTTCTTGGCGTATTTCGCGCTGTCGACCTCGATCTCGCTTGCGGCCTCGAACTCGACAAGCGCTTCCAGCTCGTCAAGCCTGCTTTCTGCTTCAAGCCGCGCCGTCTGAGAGACGACCTCGCTTGCGGCCTGCATCACCCATTCCGGGTGTTCGCCGCGGACGATCAGTCCCATCTCGTCGAGACGGAACTCGTACCGGCCATCGGCCTCGTAGAGTTTCCCAATTTCCTTCATGCGCTGAATGCTCCTTCCGGCGGCATTGGCTTCTTCCGGACCGGTTCCATCCGATCCTGATCCCGTTATCGATCCAACGAGTGAACAATCTGTATCCAGCGGACAGGGCTATTCGCGGACCTTCAAATGATTTTTATTAGACAATGTGGTGACTGAAGTGTGGGGCTGAACATGACGGTGGAATTGCGCGTCATGCAGGATGGCGAAAGCATCCTGCTATACGTCTTCAAAACGATTGCAGAAGCATCTGAAATGATACTTTTCCTGTCGGATTTCCTGCCGGACGCAAAGTTCGTGCTGCAACCCGCGACGCACTGAAACGCTGCGGGGCAGAACGGAACATGTCCCGGCCGCGGCCGGGATGATGGGGCTGGTCAGCCCTTGGGGGTGACCTGCGACTTTGCGAAGTCGATCCAGTGGCCGATGTCCAGGATCTGGCCGATCAGGCCCAGTCGTTCCGACAACGCATCGGCGTCGGCGGCGGCCAGATCGCGCATGGTGGCGACACCGGCGTTCTGAAGCATCCAGACCAGCCCGCTTCCGGCACCGGGAAGATCGAACAGGTCGCTGCTGGAATCCAGCGCAGGCTCAGCCGGCTCTTCGGGCGCGGCCTCCTCGGGCATGTCGGGCGACGCGCCATCCACAGCGTCCGGTTCGGAATCGGGCAGGACCGTGGCTTTCGCCGCGGCCGCGGAGTCTTTCGGGGCGTCTTCGGGCGCAGAGGAGGCCAGCGGGTCATCTCCCTCACCCGATTCCCCGTCCGTCGTCCCGTTGCTCAGGGGTGCTTCGTCGACACCTGCGGCAGCGGATGCCGTGGCTGCCACCTCACCAGTGTCCGCTTTAGTCTCCTCGACAGCGGGTTCAGCCAGACCGGTTGCCTCAACCGAATCGCTGCACGGGGTCGGCGCCGGATCAACCAGCGTGTGTTCAAAGCTCCGCGGCGTGGCAGAGGGTCGAATGGCGATGGCATCATGGGCCGGCTGGGTGACAGGGGCGGCCGCACGCAGGGCCACGTGATCCTTTTCCGCAGCCTCGGGCTTGCGGCGGGCCATCCGGGCCTTGCGGATCTCAGCCAGATGGGCGCGAGCCTCGCTGCGGACCGTACCGGCACGGCGCTTATAGGTTTTGTTGGGCTCCATGGCGTCCATCCTTCATCAATGGGTGGAATCGAATTCGGTACCGACAAGGCGCTGCCAGTCGTCCAGCGCCTCCCCCGCCAGCTTCATGAAGCTATGGCGGCGTTCGGACCGGGATTGCAGTCTTTGCAAAGCCTGCCCGAAGGACGTGGGCGACAGATCCCCGGGCACGAAGGTCATGCCGGCACTCTTCTCAAGCGCGGCAGTTGCCGCCTCGATCAGAAGCATCGCTGTCTCAAGATTCTCCGCCTTGTCCGCGGTCGCCTTGGGCGCGTCGCCATCCAGCAGGCTGCGCGCGACGATGTAGCCGCCATTGCGCAATTCCCACAGGCCAAGAAACAGCATTTCGCCGTTCTCGCCGGGGCGGCTGCGATGGCTGAGGCACCGGCAGGACACACGCAGCGGCGGTGCACCGTCGCGTTGAAACAACTCGATCGTCCATGCTGTGCTGGGCCCGGTCTGAAAACCCGGGTGACTGGCCGTGCTCACGCCAATGCCCTCCTGGATCGCGCGTGCGGTTCTTCGGCCAAGGACTAAAGCGCATCTCTTACCATCGCGTGAATGGTCGCGCGCCGACCCGCGGTGGCCTTCTCCGCATGTCCCGACAATGTTTTTGATGACATAGCGATGGCAGGACGCCCCGCCCAGCCTGGTCCGACAGGCGTTCCGGGGCCCGCAACAATCGCCGCGGGGCTGTCGGACTGATCGGAAGAATTCTGCAGAGGTGTGACCGCACCAAGGCAACCGAGGCCACCGCTGGCGCCCTGCAAGCACAAGGGAATGGCCGAACCCACTGCTAAGTGTCGGCCCGAATCAATCTGTGCTGTGAGGCCCCGCCCACCGGGGCCCTGCGGTCAGGCCAGTTCCCTGAGCGCCTCGAACCGATCCTTGAGCGCACACCAGCCCGGCAGGGCTTCGGCACCACTCACCTGCTGCCCCATCCAGGTCATGCAGGTGTCTGACCGGTCGCAATGGCAACATCGCGCGATCAGTTCCGAAAACTCGCCCCGGCCGATCTGGCCCTCGTTCAGCGCCTGATTGACATTCACGCCGATGGTCCGGGCCATGCCCTGGGCCAGCCAGAAATGCATGGAGAGATTGCCGTGATCTTCCATCGTTCTCAGGCGGTCGCCAGCTTGGCCCGTAGCGCTTCCAGCAGGTCCTTGTTCCGGCAGTAGCCCGGCGTTTCCCGCGCGCCTTCGGCATTGTCCTTCAGCCATCCCTGGCAATGGGACGGCTCCGTGCAGCCAAGACAACGCGACACCGTCGCCTGCATGTCCTCCGGGGTCCAGCGGCCGGCCATCATCTCTTCGGTCAGGTCGACGCCCAGCACCTCGGCCATCTTTTCGACCAGCGCGGCATGCTCGTCATACTTGGTCTTGCCGGACATGGCATACTCCTGTTACCTCATATTGCGGTCACTAAAGCGGAGCGGGCGCTTTAACGCCTTGATACGTGTCAAATCCGCACGCGCCTCGGATGACATGCCGATCCCCTGCTACAACCCGCCGGTGCAAACCCTTCACAAGACGGCCGCGGGCCGCTAGCCTGATCCCATGTTCACCATCGAGCACGACTTCGACGCGACGGTCATCACCCTCATCGACGAGGGGCCCGATCACTTGCAGGAAGACATCATCGTGACCGCGTTCGAGGATTGCGTCACGGTCGAACAACTCGACCCCCGCACCGATCGCGTGCAGAAGGTCACCTTTTCCCTGGCCCAGTTGCACGAGATCGGCGCCGCCCTCGACCTGCCCGAGGGCATGTACCGCGTCGGGCTGCCGCTGCGTTGAGCCGTGCCCGGCGGCCCGCGTCGGTTCAGCGTGACAAGTCCCGAAGCAAACCGCGGGATGCATCCTCGATCAGGTCCAGGACCAGATCGAACCCGCCCTCGTAATAGGGATCGGGCACTTCTTCCTGCAAGCTGTCCGAATATTCCAGGAACAGCCGCACAGGCGTGTCATTGCCCTCCGGCCGCATCCGCTCCAGCGCGGCGAGGTTGGACCGGTCCATCGCAAGGATCAGGTCGAAGTCGGCAAAGTCCTGCGGCTGCGCCTGCCGCGCGCGAAGTTGGCTGAGATCATATCCCCGCTTCGCGGCCTCCGCTTGGGCCCGCCGATCCGGCGGATCGCCCACATGCCACCCCCCGGTGCCTGCGCTGTCGACCTCGACCGGTTGCCCCGCAGCGCGTGCCATATGGTCAAAGACGCCATGCGCGGTCGGGGATCGGCAAATATTTCCAAGACAGACGAACAGGATACGGGTGGTCATGGGCAACTCCTTTCTTCAGAACAGTTATCGAAGGAGGACGCGATGACCAAGATCGTGATTTTGACAGGAGCCGGAATTTCCGCCGAAAGCGGGCTTGGAACCTTTCGGGATACCGGCGGCATCTGGTCGCAATACGACCTGACCGAGGTCGCCACGCCCGAAGGCTTTGCCCGAAACCCCGCCCTTGTGCATGCGTTCTACAATGCCCGCCGCAAGAACGCGGCGGAGGCGATCCCGAATGCCGCCCATGCCGCGCTTGCCCGGCTGGAACAGGCGCTGCCGGGCGACGTGCTGATCGTCACCCAGAATATCGACGACCTGCACGAACGCGCAGGCAGCCGGAACGTGCTGCACATGCATGGGGCCATTACCCGGGCCAAATGCGCCGCTTGCGCCCATGAATGGGACGCGCCGATGGAGATGCGCGCCGACGACCCCTGCCCGGCCTGCAAGGCCCCCGCCACGCGGCCCGACATCGTCTGGTTCGGCGAATTCCCCTATCACATGGAAGCGATCTGGGACGCGCTGAGGGCCGCGGACCTGTTCGTGTCCATCGGAACATCGGGCAGCGTCTACCCCGCCGCGGCCTTCGTTCAGGATGCCGGGCGGGCCGGGGCGCGGACGCTGGAATTGAACCTAGACCCGTCCGAGAACATCCACGATTTCGACGAGGCGCGGCAGGGGCCGGCCTCGGTTCTTGTCCCGGCTTGGGTGGACGAGATGCTGGGCCGCTGATCGTCCACCGGTCGTGCCCGGCGGCAGGCGCCGGGCAACAAAGGGCTTTCCGCAGTCGGGGCTCAGTTCCCCATCTTCATTTGACCGCCCATCGTGCCGGGCTTCATCATCGGGTCGCGCGTCAGATCGACGGGAACCTCGATCTCCATCTCGCCAGCCTGTTCGAAGGTCAGCGTCATCTTGACCATGTCGCCCTGCTCCAGCGGACGGGTCAGGCCAAGGAACATCACGTGGTCGCCCCCGCGTTTGAGTTCCCGCTGCCCCCCCGCCGGAACCGGGAAGCCTTCCTCGACCTCGACCATGCGCATCACGCCATTGGCGTCTTCCTTGTGGGTATGCAGTTCCACCTTGTCCGCGACATCGGACGTCGCGGCGACCAGACGGTCATCCGCCGCCCCTGCGTTCACGATGGTCATGAAGGCCGCACCGGATTTCGACATCATGGTCGAAGCACGGGCATACGGGTCCTCAATGGCAATGTCCCCGGCGAAAGCGGGCAAGGCCAAGACGGCGGCAGCCAGACCGGCAAGGGATAGGGTCTTCAGGTTCATCTCGTTTCTCCCTGTCATTCACGCGCGCCCTGCGGATTGATCGCCAAACATGGCACCAAAGGCAAGCCCGTGAAACATCTTTGCATGTCCAGGAAGACAGCGCCCCCCCGGGCCAAACCCGAAACGCCAAAGGCCCCGCCAAGGCGGGGCCCGGAACATCGTTCGAAATACCGAAAGGTCAGGCGGTGGCCTGCGCCTTCTCGATGTCTTTCTTGATCTTCAGCGCCTTTTCGGACAGTTCGCTGTCACCGGCCTTGGCGAGGAAGGCATCAAGCCCCCCGCGGTGGTCCACCGTGCGCAGCGCCGCCGCCGACACGCGCAGCTTGAACGAGCGCCCCAGCACGTCGGAGATCAGCGTCACGTCGTTGAGGTTCGGCAGGAACCGGCGCTTGGTCTTGTTGTGGGCATGGCTGACATTGTTGCCGCTCATGGGCCCTTTTCCGGTCAGTTCGCAGACGCGCGACATGGGTGTTTTCCTTGTCTCGATAATGCAATCGGCGCCGCGTAAGGCAGCGCCGCAAATTCCGTCCGGGTCGCATACGCGCAAACGCCGGGGGCGTCAAGCGCTTATCCGGTCAGTCACGGCCATAGCGCGCCACGAACCGCCTCAGGATCGTTTCGGGCGCATGCACATCCTCTGCCCGACACATAGCCACCAGGTCCGCGGCGGTGTCCGGCGGGAAATAGCCGCGGTCCTTGTAGATCCGGATCCGCACCTCGAACCCGTCGCTGTCGGCCTCGGGGTGGAACTGGGTGGCATAGACGTTGTCGCGATAGCGGATCATCTGGAACGGGCAGGGTTCGGATTCCAGAAGGTGCACGCAGCCCTCGGGCAGGTGCTGCACGGCTTCCTTGTGCCCCACAAAGGCGCGGAAGGTATCCGGTACATCTGCCAGCAGCGGGTCGGCGCGCCCGTCCGCCGTCAGAACGCAGGTCGTCGCCCCAACCGGTTCGCCATAGCAGGCCTTGCTGACCTCGGCACCAAGGTGATGGGCAAGAATGCCGATGCCGTAGCAGCAGCCCATGAAGGGAAAGTCGCGCGCCGTGATCTCTGGCATCAGGCCCATGACGGCATCTTCCATGCGCTTGTCGAGGGCCGATTTGGTATCCTCCGGGTCCGACACGCAGCCCGGGCCGCCCCCGACGATCACACCGGAATAGTCGTCAAGGCACAGCCCCGCAGGGATGTCCGCCTGATCCAGACGGATGCGATGGGCATGGCCCGCGTCGATACCCCCCTTGCGCAGGATCGCGTCGAATTCGTCGTCAGAGGCCTCCGTCTCGGGACGCAGTTGCAGGATCAGGAACGGTTTCACGACGCGGCCCCCAGAACGTTCAGCATGTCCGACGTCGCCCGCGCCACGGTCAGATCGCCCCGTGCCACCTGCTCGCCCATGTCACGCATGCGGGCCTGCATCTCGGGGTCATGCTCCAACCGGGCCAGCAGGCCGCGCCGGACTTCCTCGGCGAACCAGTAGCGCGCCTGTTCCGCCCGACGCCGATCCAGATGCCCCTGCTCCCGGCGCCAGTCGGCCAGTGCCTGCATTTCCGCCCACGCATCCGTCAGCCCCGCCTTTTCGACGGCCGAGACGCAGACGGCCTTGGGGAAGCCTTCCGGGTCCTGCGGCCGGTGCCGCAGCAGGCGCAGCGCCCCGGCATAATCGGCCCGCGTGCGTTCCGCCGCCGGCTTCAGGTCGCCATCGGCCTTGTTCACAAGGATCATGTCGGCCATCTCCATGATGCCGCGCTTGACGCCCTGCAATTCGTCCCCGCCGCCCGGCGCCATCAGCAGGATGAACAGGTCGGTCATCTCGGCCACCATGGTTTCGGACTGGCCGACGCCCACGGTTTCGATCAGCACGATGTCAAAGCCCGCGGCCTCGCACAGGCTGACGGCCTCGCGCGTACGGCGTGCCACACCGCCCAGCGCCGACTGGCTGGGCGAGGGCCGGATAAACGCGTTGGGATCGCGGCTGAGATGCTCCATCCGCGTCTTGTCGCCGAGGATCGAGCCACCGGATCGCGCCGAACTTGGATCGACCGCCAGAACCGCTACCTTGTGCCCCTGCCCGGTCAACATGGTGCCAAACGCCTCGATGAAGGTCGACTTGCCCACACCCGGCGTGCCCGACAGGCCGATCCGCAGCGCGTAGCCCGGCGTGGCGGCCAACCTCTCCAGCAGTTCTTGCGCCTTTTGCCGGTGGTCTTCTCGCCCGCTCTCGACCAGCGTGATCGCGCGGGCCAGCGCCCGACGCTCCCCTTTGCGGATGCGGTTGGCTATGTCGTCAATGTCCATCGGCGGCTCCGGGCTCTTGGGGCGGCCCCTCTCTTGCCGCGTGTCGGCGGGGGTGTCCACCCCTCTGGCAGAGACCGGCGAAATCCCCGATAAGGCGCCCATGACCCGCCTTCCCATCGACGACGCCCTGCCCGGCCTGATCGCCGCGCTGACCAAGGCGCGCCGCGCCGTTCTGCAGGCCCCCCCGGGTGCGGGCAAGACGACGCGCGTGCCGCTGGCCCTGCGCGACTCGGGGCTGGTGGAGGGGCGGATCCTGATGCTGGAACCGCGCCGTCTGGCCGCGCGGGCCGCTGCCGAACGCATGGCAGAGACTCTGGGCGAGGCCGTCGGCCAGACCGTCGGCTACCGCATCCGTGGCGAGACAAAGTCGTGCAAGGCAACGCGGATCGAGGTCGTGACCGAAGGCATCCTGACCCGGATGATCCAGTCGGACCCCGGCCTGGACGGCATCGGCGCGGTGATCTTCGACGAGTTCCACGAACGCTCCCTCAACGCCGATCTGGGGCTGGCGCTGACCTGGGAAATCCGAGAGGCGCTGCGCGAGGACCTTGTGCTTCTGGTGATGTCGGCCACGCTCGACGCCGCCCCGGTGGCCGCCCTGATGAACGCGGCCCCCGTGGTGACCTCGGAAGGCCGCAGTTTTCCGGTGGACACCCGCTGGTTGCCGAAACCGCTGCCAAAAGGCGCCCGCCTGCCCGAGGCCGTGGCCGATCTGGTGGTCGAGGCCGTGTGCGAAACCCGCGGAGGCGTCCTCGTCTTCCTGCCGGGTGAAGGCGAAATCCGCCGCTGCGCCGCCGCACTCGCCGGCCGCCTACCGCCCGACTGCCATATTCGCCCGCTTTACGGTGCCATGCCCTTTGCCGAACAACGCGCCGCGATCCAACCGTCGGCGGAGGGACGCAAGATCGTTCTGGCGACCTCCATCGCCGAAACCTCGCTGACCATTCAGGGCATCCGCGTCGTGGTCGATGGCGGCCGCGCCCGGCGCGCGCGCTTTGACCCCAATTCCGGCATGTCGCGGCTGGTGACCGAACGCGTGACCCGCGCCGAGGCCGAGCAGCGCAGGGGCCGGGCGGGCCGCGTGGCCGAAGGCATGTGCTACCGGCTCTGGACCAAGGGAGAGGACGGCGCGCTCGCCGCCTACCCGCCTGCGGAAATCGAAAGCGGCGACCTGACAGGCCTCGCGCTCGACCTCGCGCTTTGGGGCACCGACGATCCCGAGGAGATGGCCTTTCTGACCCCGCCCAACCCCGGCGGCTTTGCCGAGGCACGCGCCCTTCTGGCCCAACTTGGTGCGCTGGACACAAGCGGCAGGATCACCGACCACGGACGCGCGCTGGCCGCCCTTCCGGTCCACCCCCGGCTGGCGCATATGCTGCTGGTTGCCGGTAAACAGGCCGCACCGCTGGCGGCCCTGCTGGAGGATCGCGATCCGCTGCGGGGGGCGGGCAGCGATCTGTCCCTCCGCCTGCGCGCCATCGAAAACCCCAAGGGTCACTTTCCCGTCCCGCCCGACCGAGGTGGGCTGTCTCGCATATGGCAGGAGGCGAAGCGCCTGTCAGCACGCGCGCCCGAAAGCCCTCGGCCGATGTCCCCGGGGGAAATGGCGTCACTGGCCTATCCCGACCGGGTGGGGTTGCGACGCAAGGGCGACCAGCCGCGTTTTGTGCTGTCTGGCGGCAAGGGCGCGGTGCTGGACGAAACCGATGCTCTTGCGGGCCAACGCCTGATCGTCGCCCTCGATCTCGACGGCGATGCGCGCGAGGCGAAGATACGGCTCGCCGCGGCGTTGTCGGATGCCGACCTGCGCGCCGCCCATGGGCCGGCCATCGGCTGGCGGGATGTCTGCGACTGGTCCCGGCGCGAAAACCGCGTCGTCGCCCGCCGACAGGAACGCTTTGGCGCGCTGGTGCTGGAGGACCGCGTCTGGAAAAACGCCCCGGTCGAGGCCATAGCCAGAGCGATGCTCGACGGCGTTCGGATGTTGGGCCTGCCCTGGTCCGACGCGGCCCGGCGGTTCCAGTCCCGGATCGAACTCTTGTGCCGCGAAGGCGCCGATCTGCCGGATCTGTCCGATGACGCCCTGAACGCGGGGCTGGAGGACTGGCTGCTGCCCTATCTCGGCGGCGTGCGCAGCGCAGAGGACCTGAAGCGGCTCGATATCCTTCCCGCCCTGCGCGGTCGCCTGTCATGGGAGCAGCTGCAACAGGCCGACCGCCTAGCCCCGCCCCATTTCGAAACGCCGCTGGGCCGCAAGGTTCCGATCGACTACGGCGCCGAGACGCCGTCGATTTCCGTCCGTCTACAGGAACTTTTCGGCGTCACCAAACACCCTTCTATCGGGCCGAAACGCCTGCCGCTGCGGATTGCACTGCTGTCGCCCGCGGGCCGCCCGGTGCAGGTCACAACGGACCTGCCCGGCTTCTGGGCGTCGTCCTATGCCGATGTGCGCAAGGACATGCGCGGCCGTTATCCCAAGCACCCCTGGCCGGAGGACCCGACCGCCGCCGATCCGACGCTGCGCGCGAAACGACGCGGTTGAGCGGGGGCAGTGCCCCCTACACCCCCAGACAATAGCGCATGACGGCCTTTTGCGCGTGCAGGCGGTTCTCGGCCTCGTCAAAAATCACCGAATGGGGCCCGTCCATGACCGCGCTGGTCGCTTCCTCATCGCGATGGGCGGGCAGGCAATGCATGAACAGTGCATCGGGTTTTGCCGCGTCCATCAGACGTTCGTTCACCTGATAGGGGCGCAACTGGTTGTGCCGGCGTTCCCGCGCCGATTGCGGGTCGTGCATCGACACCCATGTATCCGTCACCACCAGATCGGCGCCCGCAACTGCCTTGAACGGGTCGCGCTCGATCTCCACGGCCACGCCCTTGGCCCGGGCCTCCTCGACGAAAACCATCTCCGGGTCCAGCGTCGGCGGGCCGGTGAAGGTCAGGTCGAAACCGAACTGCCCCGCCGCATGGGCAAAGCTGGCGAAGACGTTGTTGCCGTCCCCCGACCAGACCACCTTGCGGCCGCCGATATTGCCCCGGTGTTCCTCATAGGTCATGACATCGGCCATGATCTGGCAGGGATGGGTGCGGTTGGTCAGACCGTTGATCACCGGCACAGACGCATGTTCCGCCATCTCCAGCAGCGTGGCTTCCTCAAACGTCCGGATCATGATCAGGTCGACATAGCGGGACAGGACGCGGGCGGTATCGGCGATGGTCTCGCCATGTCCCAATTGCATGTCGCTGCCCGACAGAACCATGGTCTGCCCGCCCATCTGGCGCACGCCCACATCAAAGCTCACCCGCGTCCGGGTGGACGGCTTCTCGAAGATCAGCGCGACCATGCGCCCCGAAAGGGGTTGGTCGTCGTCCACAGCGCCCTTGGGGCGACCGGCCCGGGCCGATTTCATCGTCCTTGCCAGTTCGATCATGCCCCGCAGATCGCCGGGATCGGTCTTGTTGATGTCCAGAAAATGGGTCATTGCCCGGCCTCCTTCGGCGCCAGCGTTGCCGCGGCGGCATCGAGCCGGGCCACTGCCTCGGCAATCTCGTCATCACTCACGGTCAAAGGCGGCAAGAGCCGCACCACGTTGTCGGCCGCCGGCACCGTCAAGAGCTGCCGGTCATAACCCGCCTGCACGACATCCGTGTTCGTGACCTTGCATTTCAGCCCCAGCATCAGCCCGGACCCGCGCACCAGTTCGAACACGTCCGGATGACTGGCAACCAGCCCCTCCAGCCGCTGGCGGAAAAGCCCTGCCTTGCGGTTCACCTCGTCCAGAAAGGCCGGGTCGGCCACGATATCCAGAACCGTCTTGCCCACCGCGCAGGCCAGCGGATTGCCCCCGTAGGTGGAGCCATGGGTGCCCGCGGTCATGCCGCTGGCGGCGTCCTCGGTCGCCAGAACGGCACCCAGCGGGAAGCCCCCGCCGATGCCCTTGGCCACCATCATGATGTCGGGCGCGACACCCGCCCATTCATGGGCGAAAAGCTTGCCCGTCCGGCCCATGCCGCATTGCACTTCATCAAAGATCAACAGCGTCCCACATTCATCGCAGAGATCGCGCAAGCCTTTCAGGCAGACATCGGGCAACGGGCGGATACCGCCCTCGCCCTGCACCGGCTCGATCAGGATCGCCGCCACCGTGTCGTCGATGGCGTTGTTCAGAACCGCATCATGCGCGCCAAAGGGCAGATGAACGAAACCCGGAAGAAGCGGGCCGAAGCCCTTGGTCATCTTCTCCGACCCCGCCGCGGCGATGGCCGCCGAGGACCGGCCGTGGAACGCACCGGAAAAGGTCACGATATTCACGCGGTCCGGCTGGCCTTTCTCATACCAGTATTTCCGGGCCATCTTGACGGCCAGTTCGCAGGCCTCGGTCCCGGAATTGGTGAAAAAGGCGGTGTCGGCAAAGGTCTGCACCACCAACGCCTCGGCCAGCGCGGTCTGTTCGGGAATCTCGTAGAGGTTCGACAGATGCCACAGCTTGCCCGCCTGTTCCGTCAGTGCCGCGATCAGCGCCGGATGCGCATGGCCCAAGGCGTTCACCGCGATCCCGGCCCCGAAATCGAGGTATCGGCGGCCGTCCGTCGCGATAAGCCATGTGCCTTCGCCCCGCTCGAATGACAGCGGCGCGCGGTTGTAGGTCGGCAGGACGGACGGGATCATCGGTCGGATATCCTTCGGATCGGAAGACCTAGGGGTGCCCCAGGTGCAGGTTCAAGTCAACGATGGGAAAAAGAGACGCGTGGACGCACGCGACCGGCGGCCTGTCAGGCAGCGCGGCGGCGTCGGTGCAACCGGGGTCGCAAGGTATGTGCGTTCAGTGTCATGGGGCGCGCCTAGCCCGAATTCCCGGTCGTGTCCAGAAAAACCCGCGCGCCGCGTCAGAACATCCGCCCGCCTACCGGCACATCCTTGTCGGGCGTGATCAGCACGACTTCACCGTCTTCATCCGGCAGGCCAAGGACCAGAACCTCCGACAGGAACTTGCCGATCTGCCGGGGCGGGAAATTGACCACGCCAAGCACGCGCTTCCCGGGCAGGTCTTCGGGCGTGTAATGCGCGGTGATCTGGGCAGAGCTCTTCTTTTCCCCGATCTCGGGGCCGAAATCGACCCACAGCTTGATCGCGGGCTTTCGCGCCTCGGGATAGGGTTCGGCGCGGATGATCTGCCCGACGCGGATATCGACCTTCAGGAAATCGTCGAAACTGATCTCGGTCATTTGCCCAACTCCCGGCTGCGGTCTGCGGCGGCGGCAACGGCGCGGGTCAGAAGCGCCGGGAAACCGGTTTCGGCGTCCATCAAGACCTCAAGCGCCGCGGCGGTCGTGCCGCCCGGAGATGTGACGTTGACCCGCAACTGGGCCGGGTCTTCGGCGGCGTCCTCAGCCAGTTGGCCGGCCCCGCCGACCGTTGCCTTGGCCAGTTTCATGGCGATTTCGGGCGACAAGCCTTGGGCCTCTCCGGCGGCGGCAAGCGTTTCGATCAGGTGAAAGACGTAAGCGGGACCGGAGCCGGAAACCGCGGTGACCGCATCCATCTGATCCTCGGTTTCCAGCCGGACCGTCTGGCCCACGGCGGACAGCAGCGACTCGGCCAGCGCAAGCCCTGCCTCATCCACCTTTTCATTGCCGATGATCGCCGTCATGCCGCGCCCGATGGCGGCGGGCGTGTTCGGCATGGCGCGGATCACGGGGGCGGCCTCGCCCAACCCGGCGGCGAAATAGTCAAGCGTCTTGCCCGCGGCAACCGACAGGAAGATCGTCCGCCCATCCGCAAACGCGGCCACCTGCGGCAGCGCCGCGTCCATCATCTGGGGTTTCACCGCCAACAGCACGACGGCGGGTGACTCCGGCAAGGCCGTGTTCAGATGCAGACCATCCTCTGCCTGCGCCTCTACCCAGTCGGACGGGTGCGGATCGACCACCCAAACCGATGCTGCGGGCAATCCGCCTGACAGCCAGCCCTGAAGCATGGCCCCGCCCATCTTGCCACAGCCCAGCAGAACCATGCCCCGGGCTGCAAGATCGTCCATATTCATCTGATCCCCCTTCAACCTTTAGGGGGCGGAGGTTAGGCGCGCCCGTAAGCCTCTGCAATGGCGACCTGCAAGGCATCTGCGGGCGACCGGTCACCCCAGCAGACAAGCTGAAACGCCGGATAGAACCGTTCAGACGTGCCCACGGCCGCCGCGATCATCCGCTCGATCTGCTCCGGACCCGCCGGCTGGTCGCCGGACAGGATCAAACCGTGCCGCCAGACCATCAACCGTTGCTCTGCCCAGAAGGTGAATGCCCCGGCCCAGCACAGGTCGTTGGTCTGATTCAGTGTCTCATAGAGAGTCGGAAGCCTGTCTTCGGGCGGCTCCATCTCGAAGGTGCAAATAAGGCGAAGCATCTCGTCATGGCCGGACCAGGCAAGGGTGATCGAATAAGTCCGCCACTGCCCCTCGACCGCCATCGCGATCTGGTCGTCGGCAACCCGGTCAAAGTCCCATTCGCGGTACTCGGCCAAGTGCTCGACGATATCGATGGGGTGAAGATCGTCGCTGTGCAGGAAGTCTTCGGATAGTGACATGCCCGGCCTCTCTTGTTGTTGCCTTGTGCATTTGGCAGCCCACAAGGCTTAGGTGCCCGCTCGAAGGTCTGGTTAACTATTTCCCGACCCTTACTAGATATGGTGCGGTCAAAGACCCAACGTGTAAAGCGTAATTTTTGTAACGGCGGTTCCGCCACCCCCTATATCTGGGGATATCTCCGACATTTCGTCGGCTGCGCCCAGAACGCCGTCACGACCGCGCCCCTGATCGCCCGTGCCCCCGACGCATCTTCGCACCATCGCCGACTCACATGCACGGACGGCCGCGGAGAACTGCACATGTCTGCGCCCTGGCAGACACGCCCCCGCCGGACAATCAGCAGAAAGATCCTGACAAACCCTTACGGAAACGGGATGCGGGACTGTGTCATGGCAGCCTCTCCAACCGGGCCCCGGCCTAGGAAAGGCCCAGAATTCCGCCGTTTTCTGCCCTACGATGCCTGCATTCAGGGTCTATTCACTTAAAAGACGGCGGAAATTTCATCGTCGAGTTTCGCAGCCGTCCCATGCAACAAGATGTGAAAGACACACGCGATGCAGAAACACCCAAACGCCCCGACCCGGAACACTCCGACGACGTCGAACGCATATCGCGGCGGCAGCCGGACCCCGACGCGCTATGAGCGGCAGAACGGTAATGCAGCCGGCGAAGAGGAAGTCATCTTCCGCCCGCGTTTTCACGACACCAACACGCTGCGCTGGCTGATTTCATCGGGCACGCTCCAACCCGACCATGCCTGGCTTGTCGCCAGTTCTACCGAGGATGGATGCTTCAGAATCATGCAGAGCTCCGGCTCCCGCCTGCATGCAGAGCAGATCAGCCGTGGTCTCAACGACGCAAATACCGGCCCGGAATTCGAAGCCGTGAAGCTCAGCGATGTGCCGTGGGTTTTGCAGGTGCAACTGTCGAAGTTCTTTGCCGAACTCGGGATCGCCGCGCCTCGCTCAAAACCGCGCCACGCGGCCTGAACGACGCGGACGTCTGGAAACGTCACAGGCCGGGAGAGCGGATGACTCTGGTTTCGATCCGGTGCGCGCGCCTCATGCCCCGGCGTTGATTTCGATCCGCGGACGAAGGTCGATTAGCAGCGGTCGGCATTTAGACGCGCAGATCCAACCGACGCCTGTTTCGAGGTCCGGGTTCGGACCCCGCCTGAGCGATCCTTGCGGCGACGTCGGATATGCCAGACCCGGCTGACAGCCGAAGTCGGAATCGGGCACCTTTGCCATCGCGCCCGGCGCGGCGCCCGGACCCGTGCGGACCTTACCGGCCCGCTTCCAGGGCCTCGATCCGGGATTTCAGTGCCTCGTTTTCCTCACGCGCCTTCTGCGCCATCGCGCGAACCGCGTCGAATTCCTCACGCGTGACGAAATCGCGATCGGCCAGCCAGCGGTCGACCATGCTTTTCATCGCGGTCTCTGCTTCGTCCTTCGCGCCCTGGGCCACGCCCATCGCATTGGTCATCAGTTTCGACATGTCGTCGAGAAATTTGCTCTTGGTCTGCATTTCGGCCTCTGGGATTTACATTCCCCGTCTATATGGCGCGCAGGCGGAGTGACCTCAAGGTTGACTTCGCCGCTGAACCAACCAACAGAGTGCCGCCATGCAAGCCGTCCTGCAATTCCCCGACCTCGACCCCGAGATCTTCGCGATTTCCGTGCTCGGGCTGGAGTTTGCGCTGCGCTGGTATGCGCTGGCCTATATCGCGGGGATCGTGATCGGCTGGCGCTTGGTCGTTATGCTCGTCAACCACGCCAAGCTGTGGCCGGAAAACCGCGCGCCGATGACGGCCGCCCAGGTGGAACAGTTGCTGACCTGGATCATCCTTGGCGTGATTCTCGGAGGCCGGCTGGGATTCGTGATCTTCTACAAGCCCGGCTACTACCTGTCGCATCCTTGGGAAATCCCGATGCTCTGGCATGGCGGCATGGCCTTTCACGGCGGCCTTCTGGGCGTGATGCTGGCGCTGATTATGTTCACGCGGAAACACGATATCCCGCTGCTGTCCGCCTCCGACGCGCTGGCCATAGCCGCCCCACAGGGCCTGCTGTTCGGACGTTTGGCCAATTTCATCAATGCCGAGCTGTGGGGCCGCCCGTCCGATGTGCCCTGGGCAATGGTCTTTCCGGGCGATCTTGCCCAGTTCTGCCCCGGCTGGGATCAGGTCCCCTGCGCGCGCCACCCCTCGCAGCTATACGAGGCAACGCTGGAAGGGCTGGTCCTTGGCGCGGTGATCCTGTGGCTGGTCCTGCGGCGCGATGCGCTGAAACGGCCCGGTTTCATCGCGGGGGTGTTCTTCCTCGGCTATGGCATAGGACGCATCTTCGTGGAGTTCTTCCGGCAGGCCGATTTCCAGTTCGTCAGCCCCGATAACCCGATGGGCTATGCAGTGCACTGGCAGGGCGCCGGTCTGACGCAGGGCCAGCTTTTGTCGATACCGCTGATCGTTCTGGGGCTCGCCTTCATCGCCACCGCACGCTTTCGGCGGACATGACACCACTGGCGAAGCTACTTTCCCGGCGAATTGCCGCGACCGGTCCGATCACTGTCGCCGAGTTCATGGGGGAGTGCCTGTTGCACCCCGAGCATGGCTACTACTCAACCCGCGACCCGTTCGGCGCGGCGGGGGATTTCACCACGGCCCCGGAAATCAGCCAGATGTTCGGCGAACTGCTTGGCCTGTGGCTGGCACAGGTCTGGCTGGATCAGGGCGCCCCGGCCCGTGTGACACTTGCCGAACTGGGGCCGGGGCGCGGCACGCTGATGGCGGATATCCTGCGCGCGACAAAGGCCCTGCCCGGATTTCACGACGCCGCGCATGTTCATCTGGTCGAGGCCTCCCCCGCCTTGCGCGCCGTGCAGCGGCAGACCCTTGACGGCCATGACATCACATGGCTCGACCGGCCGGAGGACTTGCCAGACGCTCCCCTCCTGCTGGTCGCGAACGAGTTCTTCGACGCCCTTCCGATCCGCCAGTTCCAACGCGATCCCGCAGGCTGGCGCGAACGTCAGGTCGGCATTGTCGACGACCATCTGGGCTTTGGTCTGTCCGCCCCTGCCCCTCTGGCGCAGCTTGACCATCGCCTTGACGACACCGCGCCCGGCGATCTGGTCGAAACCTGCCCCGCGGCCCAACCCATTATGGCAGAAGTCGCAAGGCGCATCGCCATCCACGGCGGGGCGGCGCTGATTGCCGACTATGGCGGGTGGCGATCATACGGTGACACGTTGCAGGCCGTGCGCCAGCACCGCCCCGAACCGCCGCTGGACAATCCCGGCGCCGCCGATCTGACCGCCCATGTCGATTTCGAGGCGCTGGCAAAGGCTGCGACAGACGTGCGGGTGAGTGCCATGACCGCTCAAGGGGTGTTTCTCGAACGGCTTGGCATCACGCAGCGCGCGCAAATTCTCGCCCGTGGGATGACCGGCGCGGCCCTCGAAAGTCATATTGCCGCACATCGCCGCTTGACCCACCCACAGGAAATGGGAACGCTCTTCAAGATTCTCGCGCTGACACCAAAGGGCAGTCCACCCCCGCCCGGAGCCGACCCATGACGCTCGAAATCCTGACCTCGGACGCATTGTCCCCCATGCGTCACGGCTTTTTCACCCGCCGCGGCGGGGCGTCTTCTGGCATATTCTCGGGCCTGAATTGCGGCGGGGGCTCGTCCGACCAGTCGAATGTCGTCGCCATCAACCGCGCCCGGGTCGCCGCGTCGCTGGGGCTGGATGCCAAACGCCTGATCACGGTCAACCAGGTCCACTCCGCCGATGTCGCCGTGATCGAAGGGCCCCTTTCGGAACTGCCACGGGCAGACGGTCTTGTGACAAAGCGCCCGGGCCTTGCCCTTGCGGTTCTGACCGCCGATTGCCAGCCCGTGCTTTTTGCCGACCGGGAGGCCTGTGTCGTGGGCGCCGCCCATGCGGGCTGGCGCGGCGCTCTTGGCGGTGTGCTTGAGGCCACGCTCGACGCGATGGAAACGCTCGGCGCCAACCGCGGCAACACGGTTGCCATCATCGGCCCGACGATCAGCCAGCGCGCCTATGAGGTCGGGCCCGAGTTCTTTGAAACCTTCATGGACGAGACAGCCGAGAACGGCCGGTTCTTCGCCTCGGGCAAGGGCGACCGGATGATGTTCGACCTGCCGGCCTACAGCCTTGCGCGGTTGCGCAAGGCCGGCATCGGACAGGCCGCGTGGACGCGCCATTGCACCTATTCCGATCCCGAACGGTTCTTTTCCTATCGCCGAAGCGTGCATGAGCACGAGGTCGATTACGGGCGGCTGATCTCGGCGATCCGGCTTTGACCCAGCCGGCACAGCCCGAAAGGACATCGCGATGCCGCCGAAGGACCCGTTCCGCCCAGCCGATGATGCGGCGCGGGATCTGGCGGCCCGACTGATCGGACATGCCCGGTTCGCAGCGCTGGGCGTTTTGCTGGACGGGGCACCCTTCGTGACACGCATCGCGCTTGCACCGGGGTCGATCACGGGCGCGATCACGCTGATTTCCGACTTGGCCCCCCATACACACGCCCTTCGGCAAGCGCCGCTCTGTTCGCTTATGGTCGGGGAACCGGGGGACAAGGGCGATCCGCTGACCCATCCCCGCCTGACCGTTCAGGCGCGGGCGAGCTTCATCCCGCGCGACAGCGCAGAGCGGGCTGACATGCGCGCGCACTACCTCTCGTTTCAACCGAAGGCCCAGCTTTACGTGGATTTCGCCGATTTCCACTTCGTCCTGTTCGAACCGCTTTCCGGCCATCTGAACGGGGGCTTTGGACAGGCCTTTCGGCTGACTGCCGCGGACCTAGGTGAGCCACGCCGCTAACACTCAGGTCATGGGCGGCGGCACCGGCAGAAACCGAACAGCGTCGATGCGCCAGCCCTCTTCGGTCTCGATCATCTCGTATTCCAGCCGGAATGGGCGCCCGGCGCGGTCGGATATCTCGACAATCTGGCGCCGGGCCTTGCCGTCCCCATCAAGCTGCAGGAACCGGACATCCCCGGGACGCCAGACCATGGGATAGCCGTTCTTCACCATTTCACCGAAACGCCCCGCCATGCCGAAGTGATCGCGCAACCCCGGCGACGCAAAGGAGAACGCCCGGTCGATGTCATCCACAAGAAATGCCGAAATCTGGTCGGAGATGACGCCCTGTACCGCATCCGACACCGGCCCCGCGCGAAGCGGCAGCGCGGCCCAGACCGCCATCGCCAACACGGCACCGAACCTGAACATCGACCTCTCCCTTGGCTGGAAATCTCTGGACGTCTACATTCAAGGTACGACGCCCGGACCGCAGCGGTTCACAGGCCGGGAAGGAATTTAACGAGGGGA
>NZ_CP015039.1:2950000-3142500 GCF_002079305.1 Rhodovulum sp. P5 | reverse complement strand
CGGAACCGCCCCCGCCAGATAGACAGGCCATGCCGGGATATGGCGCAGCGCCCCATTGATCGACTGGACAGGCGACATCAGAAGTTGGTCTTCAAGTCCATGCCGGCGTAGAGGGATGCCACCTCCTCCGCATAGCCGTTGAACATCTGCGTGGGCACGCGCGGCGCAAAGAAGCCGCCGCCGATGCGCCGTTCCGTCCCCTGGCTCCACCGCGGGTGGTCAACCTCGGGGTTCACGTTCGAGTAGAAGCCATATTCGTTCGGCGCATAACGGTTCCAGCTTGTCGGCGGCTGGTCCGCCGTAAGGGTGATACGCACCACCGACTTGATCGATTTGAATCCGTATTTCCACGGAACGACCAGCCGGATCGGGGCGCCGTTCTGGTTGGGAAGGTCCTTTCCGTAAAGACCTGTCGCCATGATCGTCAAAGGATGCATCGCCTCGTCCAGCCGCAACGCCTCTACATAAGGCCATTCCAGAACCGGACGTCTTTGCCCCCGCATTTCGTCGGGGCGATAGAGGGTCTCGAACGCCACATACTTGGCGGAGGGCTCTACGCCCACATGTGACAGCAGATCGGCCAGTTCGAACCCGACCCAAGGCACGACCATGGACCACGCCTCCACACAGCGAAGGCGATAGAGCCGTTCCTCAAGCGTCCCCACCTTCTGGATATCGCCCAGATCGTAGGTCCCGGGCCGGGCCACCAGCCCGTCGATCTTGACCGCCCAGGGGTCGGTCGTCATCTGCCCGGCGTATTGTTGCGGGTCGCTCTTGTCGGTCCCGAACTCGTAGAAATTGTTGTAGCTGGTGATTTCTTCCCAGCTGTTGGGTTCCAGATCCGTCGGCGCAGCCTGCCCCGGCAAGGCAACAGCACCCACCCCAATCGCACCAAGACCGCCCATGATCTGACGGCGATTGAGATACACCGCCTCTGGCGTGATTTGCGACCACGTCAGTTTGTTGCGCCACCGGCCTGCCATCTGAAACCCTTTCCGCTTCTGGTCACACGCAATCTATGCGCATGTTTCCGGTTGCCCAAAGCAACTTGCCTCACACCGCCGTCAGCGCAGTGAAACAGGACCGCGCGGGGGCCGGATCAGGTTTCGCCCAGCCTTTGCAGCGCCGCTTCGAACCGCTTGTGGCCACGCGCCCTGGCAAGCCCTTCCACGCCCAGCAGCACGGACGGATGCAACTCGTTCATCTGGACCGAGGTCCCGTCATCCTGCACGATCCGCACATGGCGGCGGCGCATTTCGCGTGGCTCGGCCACACCGACCGAATGGGCGATGGTCTCGACCTCGCCGATCACCGCTTTCGCATAGGCGGCCACGCGCTTTTCCTTCTCGCCGACCACCAATCCCTTCTGCAGGGACGGGATATGGGTGGTGATCCCCGTGGGGCAGGTGTTGCGGTTGCATTTCAGGGCCTGAATGCAGCCAAGGCTGAACATGAAGCCCCGCGCGCTGGTCACGAAGTCCGCACCAAGGCAAATGGCCCAGGCCACGTCGCCCGGCGCCACCAGCTTGCCGCTGGCCACGATGCGGATACGTTCGTGCAGCCCGGCAAGATCGCGCAGGTCGACCATGCGGATCAGCGCCTCGCGCAGGGGCAGACCGACAAGGTCGATCAGCGGCATGGGGGCTGCACCCGTGCCACCCTCGCCACCATCGACGGTGATGAAGTCGGGCGCACTTTCCACTCCCCGCTCCTTGATCCTGATAAAGAGGTCGAACCACGGATCGGCCGACCCGATACAGGTCTTGATCCCCACCGGCTTGCCGGTCACATCCCGGATACGGGCGATCAGGTCCAGCAGGCCGTCGAAATCGTCCACCTCCCTGTGCCGGTTGGGCGAGATTGCATCCTTACCCATCGGTACACCGCGAATTCGCGCGACTTCCCCGTCGATCTTCGCGGCCGGCAGGATGCCCCCCTTGCCCGGCTTGGCCCCCTGGCTAAGCTTGATCTCGAACATCTTGACCTGGCTGTGCGCGGCGACTTCGCGCAACTTGTCATCGCTCAGATTGCCCGCTTCGTCACGCACACCGAACTTCGCGGTCCCGATCTGAAAAACAACGTCGCATCCGCTTTCAAGGTGATAGGGTGCAAGCCCCCCCTCCCCCGTATTCATCCAGACATTGGCACGCCGTGCCCCGCGTGCCAGCGCCTGCACCGCAGGTTTCGAAATCGCGCCATAGGACATGCCCGAGATGTTGAAGAACGACGGCGCGACGTAAGGTTCACGGCAATGGGGACCGATCAGCATCGGCTCGGTCGAGGCGTACTGATCGTCCAAAGGCGGGAAGACCGCATTCATGAAGATCGGCGTGCCGGGAATGTTCAGGTTGCGGGTCGACCCGAACGCGACCGTGTTGCCCTTGCCTTCCGAGGCTTTGTAGACCCAGTTGCGTTGGGCGCGGTTGAACGGCATTTCCTCCCGGTCCATGGCGAAGAAATACTGCCGGAAGAACTCTCCCAATGTCGAAAAAAGATGCCGGAACCGACCGATCACCGGATAGTTCCGCCGGATCGCATCGCCGGTCTGTATGCGGTCCATCACGAACAGAACGATCGTCAACAGCAGCAAGATCCCGAGGAACAGCGCGAACATCCCCGCGAGCACCTGCAACGCATAATACGCCCAGCCCATCTTTCCCCCTGTCTGTATCCGTGTGCCTGTTGACCTCGATCAAGGAGGCCATATCCATCCCCCCTAGACTGCGCGCGCGGGAACCGCGATACAACCGTCCTGAAGTGATGGGAGGGAGGATTTGATGAAACAAGCACTCGCCACAGCGGCTTTCGCAATCGCCGCGGCCTGCGCCCATGCCGAGGGACCGATCATCTATACCGTCGATCAGAGTTTCGACGACGTGGTCTTCGGTCTTGAAAATGCCGTCATCGGCCAAGGGCTGGTGGTCGACAGCGTCAGCCATACCGGCGAGATGCTGGAACGAACCAGGGCCGATGTCGGCTCTGACGTCACGGTCTTTCTGCAGGCGGACATCTTCAGCTTCTGCTCGGCCGCGCTGTCGCGCAAGGTGATGGAGGCCGATCCGATGAATGTCCAGTTCTGCCCCTACGACATCTTCGTCATCCAGATGCCGGACACGCCCGACCAGACGACAATCGGTTACCGTCAATTCCCCGATGGCCCGATGAAAGAGGTCGAGGCATTGCTGGACGCCATCGCGCGAGAGGCCGTCGGGCTGGACTGACCCGGCTGGTCGATGGACCACGGCGCAGGGGCGTATCGCCTTTGAAGGGCGGTCGGAACGCGCTGCCCATAGGCGGTGACCTCAAGAAATCGGCCCGCCCATAAGGGGCGGGCCGTATGGCATGCAGTCAAACGTCAGTCTGACGCTTGCGTTCAGTGAACGACGGCATCATCCGGCTTCGGCCGGTTTGACCCGACCACTCGCTCGCCGATGATCAGCCCATCTGCACCCGCCGTGACCGAAACCGCCTCACCGTCCTTGACCTCTCCGGCAAGGATCATCTCGGCCAACCGGTCCTGAAGGCTCTTCTGGATCACGCGCTTCAGCGGCCGCGCACCATAGACCGGATCATAGCCTGCATCGGCCAGCCACTTCTCGGCGCTGGCGTCCAGGTCAAGCATGATGTTCCGACCCGCAAGACGCTTCTGCAAGCGACGCAACTGGATCTCGACGATCCCGGTCATGTCGTCCCGCGTCAGACGGTCGAACACCACCATCTCGTCCAGCCGGTTCAGGAATTCGGGGCGGAAATGGGCCCGCACCGCGTCCATCACATCGCGCTTGGCCGCACTGGCATCGGCATCCTCCGGCAGCTGGCTCAGCGCCTGGCTGCCAAGGTTCGATGTCAGCACGATCAACGTCTGCTTGAAGTCGACCGTGCGGCCCTGCCCGTCAGTCAACACCCCGTCGTCCAGAACCTGCAACAGAACGTTGAAGACCTCGGGGTGTGCCTTCTCGACCTCGTCGAACAGCACCACCTGATAGGGGCGCCGGCGCACGGCCTCGGTCAGCACGCCGCCTTCGTCATAGCCGACATAGCCCGGAGGCGCGCCGATCAGACGGGCGACCGAATGCTTCTCCATGAACTCCGACATGTCGATGCGCACCATCGCCTGATCGTCGTCGAACAGGTACTCGGCCACGGCCTTGGTCAGTTCGGTCTTGCCGACGCCGGTGGGCCCCAGGAACAGGAATGACCCAAGCGGCCGGTTCTCGTCGTTCAGCCCGGCACGCGCCCGACGCACGGCATTGGCCACCGCGGTCACCGCCTGCCGCTGCCCGATTACGCGCTTGCCCAGTTCGTCTTCCATGCGGAGGAGTTTCTCGCGTTCGCCCTCCAGCATCTTCGACGTTGGGATACCGGTCCAGCGTTCGACGACCTGCGCGATCTGTTCGGGCCGCACCGCCTCTTCGACCAGGACATCGTCGTCCTGCTTTTCCGCCTCGGCCAACTGTTTTTCAAGCTGCGGGATGACGCCGTAGCTGAGTTCACCGGCCCGCGCGAGGTTGCCCTCCCGCTTGGCGTGGTCCAGTTCCGCCCGCGCCTTGTCCAGTTGCTCCTTCAGATCGCGTGCGCTGTCCAGCTTGTCACGCTCGGCCTGCCACTTGGCGGTCAGTTCGGCGGACTGCTGCTGCATGTCGGCAAGCTCCGCTTCCAGCTTCTGCAAGCGGTCCTTGGAGGCCTCGTCGTCCTCTTTGCGCAGGGCCTCTGCCTCGATCTGCTTTTGCAGGATATCGCGGTCGAGCGCGTCGAGTTCCTCGGGCTTGCTGTCTACCTCCATCCGCAGGCGGCTTGCCGCCTCGTCGACCAGGTCGATGGCCTTGTCGGGCAGGAACCGGTCGGTGATGTAGCGGTGGGACAGCGTGGCCGCAGCCACCAGCGCGGAGTCGGCAATCCGCACCCCGTGGTGGAGCTCATACTTCTCCTTGATGCCGCGCAGGATCGACACGGTGTCCTCGACCGTCGGTTCCTCGACCATCAGCGGCTGGAACCGACGGGCAAGGGCCGCGTCCTTCTCCACATGCTTGCGGTACTCGTCGAGCGTCGTTGCGCCGATACAGTGCAACTCCCCCCGAGCCAAAGCCGGCTTGATCAGGTTGGCCGCATCCATCGCGCCTTCGGATTTCCCCGCGCCGACCAGCGTGTGCATCTCGTCGATGAACAGGATGATCTCACCCGCCGCGGCGGTGATCTCGCTAAGGATCGCCTTCAGCCGTTCCTCGAACTCGCCGCGATACTTCGCACCAGCGATCAGCGCGCCCATGTCGAGCGCCATAAGGCGCTTGTTCTTCAGGCTTTCCGGCACGTCGCCATTGACGATACGCAGGGCAAGACCCTCCGCAATCGCGGTCTTGCCGACGCCCGGTTCCCCGATCAGCACAGGGTTGTTCTTGGTGCGGCGGGAAAGCACCTGCATCGCACGGCGAATTTCCTCGTCCCGACCGATGATCGGGTCGATCTTGCCTTCCTCGGCCATCTCGGTCAGGTCGCGCGCATATTTCTTCAGCGCGTCATAGCCTTCTTCCGCCGAGGCGGAGTCAGCCGTGCGGCCCTTGCGGATATCGTTGATCGCGGCATTCAGGTTCTGCGCCGTCACAGCCCCCGCATCCAACGCATCCTTGGCCTTCGACGGCACCATCGCCAGCGCCATCAGGATACGCTCGACGGGGACAAACGTATCCCCGGCTTTCTTCGCGATCTTCTCCGCCTCGTCCAGCACCTTGCCGGTTGTCTGGTCCAGATAGGTCTGGCCCACATCGCCCGACACTTTGGGCAATTTGCCCAGCGCAGCATCGACAGCGTCCAGCACGCGCTCGGGCGCACCACCGGCCTTGCGTATGAGGTTGGACGCCATGCCCTCCTCATCGTCCATCAACGCTTTCAGCAAATGTTCCGGCGCAAGCCTCTGGTGGCTTTCGCGCATCGCGATTGTCTGTGCGGCTTGCAGGAAACCGCGGGACCGTTCCGTGAACTGCTCAAGGTTCATCGGTATTCTCCTTTCTCAAGCGCCCATCCCTCCTGGTGCCTGCCCGGCAGCGCACCTGTCTTTTCGCGGGCCTCGATCACGAATGTGGGAAAGCCGTTCAGCCGTTGCAAGAGAACGGCATTTGTTTGTCACATCTGGACGGACGCGCATCGGCCCCATAGGAAGGCGGAAACCCGACCGAGGAGTCTGCCCCATGTCCGATGACCGCCTGATCGTCGCCCTCGACGTGCCCGATGCCCATGCGGGCCTGCAACTGGCCGCACAGATCGGCGATGCGGTCAGCTTCTACAAGATCGGTCTGGGCATGCTGACCGGCGGGGGGCTTGCGCTTGCGCGCGAACTGAAGGACGAACACGGCAAGCGCATCTTCCTCGACATGAAGCTCTTCGATATCGGCGCGACGGTGGAGGCCGCGGTGCGCGGCCTTGCGCAATTCGATCTGGATTTCCTGACCGTGCATGGCGACCCCCATGTGGTGCGCGCGGCGCGGGAAGGCGCGGCCGGGTCGGACATGAAGATCCTCGGCGTCACGGTCCTGACGTCGCTTGACCGGGACGATCTGGATGCAAGCCTGATTATGGCCGGCACCGTCCCCGACATCGTCGCCGAACGGGCCGCCCGCGCCTTCGAGGCCGGGGCCGACGGCGTCATCGCCAGCCCGCATGAGGCCGCCATGCTCCGCGCCTTGCCGGAAGCTGCAGGAAAGCTGATCGTAACCCCGGGCGTTCGCCCCGCGGGTGCCGACCTTGGCGACCAGAAGCGCGTGGCAACACCGGCCCGGGCCGTCGCCGAGGGCGCCGATCACGTGGTCGTCGGCCGCCCCATCTGGCAGGCTTCCAACCCGCGCGACGCGGCAAAGGCAATCCTCGCTGACCTCAGCACGGTTGCCCCCTAGCCAAGCGGCAGCCCACATCCTGGCTGAAAGGTCGCGACTTCCCTCGCAGAATTGGCACAGCCCGGCCTTCGACCGTCAGGCTTCCGGCGGGGTCCGCATGATCGGGTGCACACCGAAATTCGGAGTGACAACGGCACGGTACCCACGCAGCCGGTCAGCAGGGGTATCCGGGTCGGCGATGGCGACATGATACTGGTCTGACCAAGCCCCGCGCCGGGCGACAAAGGGCGTGTCGCGCATGAAAAGCGCCCGGAGCATCCTGTCGATATCGGGTGCTGAAACGGGTTGACCGATACGCCTGTAGTCCAGGTTCCCGGTCGGCGGACGTTCGGTCAGCACATGACAGTGCAACGGCCCAGAATGCTCGGCGAAAGCACCCCGCAAATGGGAAAGAGCACCGGAAAGCGACCGTCGGTCAGGCACAGGTGGTGGAGCAAAGGCCTTCAGCAACGCCTCCGGCCGGCTTTCCGTCGCACGCAGGGGCTGCACCAGATGGCGGTCGAGAAGAACAAGCATGAAATCGGTGATCGCCTCCAATGCCGCGACCGGATCGTCCCGCAGCCTTGACAGGATCGGGGCCGGATCGGTCGGCGCCCCGGGGTCTTGCCGCAGGACGAAAGGCTCCCGACCATAGATGCCGTCGCCATAGACGACCGGAAGGCTGCCATGCCATGCAGCCTCCAGCCCGACGGTGGAATTGACCGTGACCGTTATCGGTGCAACCTGAAGATGATCGGTGAGAGATCCGTCGGACGTCACCCGAAGCCCGGGCACCTGCGGCAGGTTCAGCCGCCGTCCCCGGCTTTCCTCGGGATGCGGGCGCACGACGATCTCGTGGTCGGGAAACCAGCGGTCCCGCAGGGTAATCGCCTCTATCACGAGGCGGCGCATGCTCTTGATATGCTGGCTATAGAGCAGGATGTTGCTGTCGCCCTGAACCTGAAGCGGCACGAAGATCTGCTTCCCCCTTGGCGCGGAGGCGCGACCTGCAAACTCTCTTGGATCGAGGAACGGGAAATGGGACCACAAGGCCGCCGCGTGCCGCCCCAACAGGTCATCGCGTTCTGCCGCGCCCAAGACGGCGCCGTCCGCAAGCGACGACGCCCCGTTCGTGCCGAGCGGATCGAAGAACAGGCCATCCGGGATGGGCCCCCGCTCGATAAAGCCGCCGGGCATCTTCAGGTGTGACTTCAGATAGCTGAACGCGTTGGCGAAATGACCGGTCACACCGTTCCAGACGACCAGAGCATCCGCTTCCGTCTCGCGCACTGCGCGCGCGGACGCGAAGAGGGCCTTCAGCACTGCACCCCGTTTTTCTGCCATCGGGTTGCCCTTCTCTTCGAGACGCGCCAACGCGCGTTCGACCGGCAACATCTCAAAGATGTCCGGCTCGAAGCCCAACTCCTCCGCAGGGTCCTTCGGAAGCCGCGCAGGGCGCAAGGGATGGAGCGCAACCGTGTCGATCCCCATCGCCTCGAACGGCGCGGCGTACGGGGCGGTGTACACCCCCGCGACGGGGTCGTGGCCGACCTGTCGGAGCAACACGGCAAGGGCCAAGACGCGCCGCGTGTTCTCCAGGTTGTCGCCGCACTGGATCAGGATGCGCATGTCAGGCGGGTGCGGCGCTCAAAATGCGCTCGATCGCCGGGTCGGTCCGGTATCTTTCCATCAGGCGGTCCTGAAGTCTCTGGCGGCGTGCAAGTTCTGCCTGCGGGTCCGTCTCGATCTGCTGCAAATGGGCAAGCACGTCGCCCTCGGTCTCGGCCACACGCAGGTCTTCGCCGAGCCCCAGCGCCTCGGCACCAAGGCCGTTCGTGATCAGCGTGACACCTGCCGCAATCGCCTCCGCATTCTTGAAGTTCATGCCGCCCGCCATGTGCACCGGCGACAGCAAGACATCGACCGTCTGATAGAATCCGGCAACGGTCGGAACGAAACCCACCGGCTCGATCGTGTCATCAAGATAGCCGTGCTGGCGCAGTGACGTGCCACCGCAGATGCTGCCCGCAATGAACAGCCGGCTTTCCGGCGACCATCGCCCAATTGCAGGCCACCACCGCGTCAGCACATCGGCAAGGGCAAGTTCATTCGCCTCCATCCGCGTGCCGAAAAAACCGAAGCGAAGCGGGCGGACGGCGGGCGGCAACCGGACCGGCGCCAGCGCATGTTCGAAACTGCTGCTCGCAAGGACAACCTTTTCCTCGGGCAGATGCTTCACCAGAACCGACTGGTCGCGCTCCGATATGGCGAGCACCAGATCCGCCCGCCCGAGCAGGCGCAGTTCCTGCCGCTGTGCCCGTCGGAACTGCCAGGTGCGGATCGGGTCCGGAAGTATCGCCTCATCGCTGAAAGACCGAACGAACTGCACGTCATGGGTATCGCAGACGATGGGCGGACGCCGGGGGTGACGGCGAAGAACATTCGGCAGGAGCCATGCATAGTTCACGAAGACGACATCGAAAGAGTCGATCTCGTGCCGCTTCAGGCACCGCAAAGACGCTACGGAATTACGCAAACGCACACGCTGGCCGAAGCTTTCGCGCCGGGGCGCCCGCGTGGCCCCGACCGCGCGGCCAAGATCCAGAAGTTTGGTCTCCGCCTGCACCCGCCACCGCGCGAACAGATCCTTCCGGTTGGGGTAGTGATCCGTCTTGCATGCCAAGAGACTGAGCGGGGGAAGCGCCGCCATACGTGCCGCATAGCTTGGGCCGGACAGGACAACGGTCAGGTCGCAGCCATGGGCAATCAATGCCAGCATCATGTTCACGGCCCGTTGGTGCGATCCCATGTTGATCGGGAAGATCGGGCCGGGAAAGACGAACAGCACCTTTCGCTCTCCCGTTTCGCCAAGGCGATAGGGCCACTCAGCCCCATCGGACGTGAACTGCCGCACCGAACGGATGTTTTGATCTAACAGACCCCGCAACAGGGTCGGCGGCAGCCCGGGATCGGCATCGCCTTCGGCCTGGGCATGGACGAAGATGTCGGTCGGGCCGACATCGGCAAAAAGGTCGGCAAGCGTGACCTTCGACAGACCGGGAACGCCCGTTGCACCCTCCCCGATGAAAATGAGGTACAGCGAACGCTTGGGGTGGCCCGAGAGCCGGGTGATAAGGCTGTTCAAGGCATCAGCGTTGTCAGAAAACTCCGACGCCCGAACCACAACTACGACCTTATTCCGCTCGACCCCAAGAAAGGGCGGCGTACCGGCGTGCCAGACCTCTACGTCCGGTCCGGTTGCCCCGTTTCCCGGCACAGGGTCGCCCTTGCCCGCATCGAGGGAAGCCGCTTCCTCCATTCACCTGCTCCCGTGGATGCTCAGCGTCGCCACATTCGGCCCACGCGAATGCGGCTGGCCGCTTCCCGGCGGACCTCCGCGAAGTAATCGCTGTCAAGCAGCCGGAATGTATCCGTGTTCACCTCGAATGTCGGGGCATCGACGAAGCCCACGAAACGCTGGCGCGAGGCCACGCGGGGTCGGGTCTCGGCAAAGACGGTCTTGAACCCTGCATCCCGCATCCAGGATGCCACGCACGCCTCTGTCGGGCCGGACCAGTTGCTGTCCGCGTTGTCCAGCACATCGTCACCGTAGAACAGGCAGACCGGCAGATACGGGTCGTAGTTGCAGACATGGGTCTCCACCACGATGGCACCGCGGCACACCGCGCGTAGCCGGTCGAATGCCAGAAGGGGATGCCGCAGGTGATAAAGCACCCCGTAGAAGAAGATCAGGTCGAACATGCCGTCGGCATCCGCCGTCATGTCGTAAACGGTCTTCTTCTTGCGCTCGACCGCGCTTCCGAAGAACGTCTTCAACGCCGGAAAGACCCTGTTCTTGATCTCGCCCTTGCCCGCGAAAGACGGCGCCGGCCCGTCCCAGCCCCAGTCCTGTTCAGCTGGATCCTCAACGTCGATTGCCAGCACCTGCGAGGCCCCGGCTTTCTCGGCCCTGAAGGCCAAGACACCGTCAAGTGCGCCAACATCCAGAACGCGCATGCCTTTCAGGCTGGCATTGGTCAGGCCGACATAGTCGAACTCCTGATTGCGGTCGACTCGCCCCGGCGTGCGCACTTTCCCGTTCAGGTCTATGATATGGTAGTGCGGCAGTTTCTGGGCCAGGAAGTCCCGGCATTCCTTGTCAGAACGCGCATAGTTTGCTGTCACGGGGCTGCTCCCTTCTGTGCGGTTTGGTGTCGACGTTCCTGCCATTTGGATCGCGGCGGCGGTTCAGCATCACAGGTTCAACCGACCGTATAATTCGCTTTCACGCGCCTCGACGGAATAGAATGCGAAAGGCAATCGATCGATCCACCAAGGTACGGGCCGCACCGTCCGGTGTAGCGAAGCGCCGGTGATGTCTTTCGATGCGCTGTCCCGCAGCGAGATATTGAAGATCGCCGTTCCGCCCTTTCGCCCGACACGTCTGATTTCACCGACAAGCCGGTCGATGTCCGGTTCATCGAGATGTTCAAGAACATCGAAGCATGTAATCAGGTCGAACGACGCATCGTCAAATGGAAGACGCCCATCGGCATCAATGACCCTGACGATGTCGGGGCCGAGGCGTTTCTCGGCCAACTCAACCGCGCGGCGGCTGATGTCGGCGCCGAAGGCGCGTTTGCGAAACGGGGGCAAGCGCAGCGCCTCGACCAGATAGCCGGGTCCGCCCCCCACATCCAGACAGTCTCTGCCCGCACACAAGAGTTCGTCTGCGTGCCGAAGTGCCGTGCGCAAACCGGGTGACATATGCGCCATCGTGTAACTCGGGATCCGGTCGTAGACATCATCATAGAGTTCGGCATAGTCGACCGCGTCGCCACCGACGGGCGCCACCTCTGCGTCCTCTGCCGAAACCTCCGGCACATGAATTTCGACGAAGTAGCGGTCCGGGTCATCCGTCCGTGCCCGGACGATGGCCCGCGCGCCGAGCGCCTTTTGCAGGGAAATCTTCCGATTGGGACGCCAGATCGTCAAATCGTCGTCCACGGCAAGGAAGTTCCACTGGTTCAGTCCGCCATAGGCATTCTGGAGCGCCCAGTTTTCCGGTCCAGACAGGATGACCGATCCGCCGGGTTTGCAGACCTCGATCATTCTTTCGATGCACTGCATCGGGTCAGACGTGCGATCAAGTGCGTTGATCGCCACGACAAGGTGGAAACTCTGGGGATCGAACAGCCGATTGAGGTCCTCTCCGCGTCCTTCCCGTGTCACGACAGGCGGCGTCACGCCCATCTGCGCGAAACCTTGACCGAAGTGGTCCGCCAACGGGTCGACTGCCGTAATGCGGACATCCAAGTTTTCGTGCACACGCCCGATAACCGTCAGCGGCCCCGCGCCCACGTCCAGAACGTCGCAGGTTCCGTCCAAAGATGGGGCGCAGTACTGGGCGAAGTCAAACCGCTGTCCATCATACTGCGCAACGCGGTCCAGCAACGCCTCGGCGTCCTGCGCATGTTGCCCCGAGAAGACCTTTTCCCAATAGTTCGTTTCCGACGTCAGGGCCGCCCGCCACGCTTCTTCCAGATCGGTTGCAGCAGTGACGCGGCGCTGGACGAGGACCCGGAGTCCTTCCCGGACGATGGGTTCGAGGTCGTATCCGGGCGCTTGTCGGATTTCTTCGAGTGTCGGGAATGCCATGACTGATCGGTGTCCGTGTTGTCATCACTCCCGTCTTTGGGGCGATGCAGTTCCAGAATCTCGATGACGTTGAATGCAAGCTTGCGCGTATCGGAGGATTCGCCGGTCTTCTTCGGTATCGCGGTGGCCTTCGGGTAGAACACCACTTCTGTCGGCGCCTCCGTTGGCGCATGCGTAACGGCGATAAGGGCCGTGTAGACACCCTTTACCGGCGGCAGAATTGACAGCTCGGCCCGTTCTCCGTCGATCCGGACTTCGAATTGAGCGTCTTTCAGACCCAGCGAAGCCAAGGGCCGCATCCGCACCGCAAGCCCGACCAGACCTTCGGGGGCGAGATCAAGCAGAACACCGGCCTCTGCCGCTTCACCACACCACCGGTAATGCCGGCCGGACGCGTCGACCTGCGCATCATACCACCCCCAGCAGCGCAGATCAGAGGTGAAGCGGTGGACCGGCAAGGACATGTCCTTGCTCTTCTCGGCCTGGGCGAGCAGGTCCTGCAGCCCCGAGAAACCCATTGGTTTTCGGTGCAGCGGTACGGGATTTGCTTCCGGCAGAAGACGTGCCAGCGTATCGCGGAGCGACGCGAGAGACTCTCGCGCATCCTCCACCCTGCCCTTTTCGAGCAGCGCCTCGACCGCGCGCAACCGTTCGAGGATGATGTCGAATTCAGTCTGCAAGACGTTCCACCTCCTGTAGCTGACATCCCGTGGTCCGGAGCGCTTTCGCCAGATCGGCAACGAAACGGCCAGACGAATATCTGCGGGCGGCCCAATCCCGTGTCGACGCCTGAAGCGCGGCAAGCTGGTCGGGGCTGTCCAGCAAATCGGCCAGACCGCGCCGCATATCGTCGATCGAACCGTAAAGCAGGCCGTTGACCCCGGGCTGAACGCCCGCATTCCGCCCGATCGAGGCGTAGGTCAGCACCGGCAACCCACGGCTCAGCGCCTCGACGATCTTCACGTTCTGTCCTGTCCCCGCGGGCACCGGGCAAAACGCGACCGCCGCATCCTCATAGGCCGCGGCCACATTTGGCACGCGACCATGCAGCACCATTCCGTCGCCCGGTTCCATTGCGCCGCATACGTCGCCGTAAACCTCCACTTGCGCTGGCATGTCCTGACCACCGTTTCGCGCCGCAAGGTAACTGGCAACATGGTTCTGGATCGCAGCCGCCCCAAGGATGTTGAATACATTGCGCCCGGCGGCAAACATGGCCTTTCTGGTCCCGTAGCGTGTGAGCGGCACAAACGGGAGGTGCATCTGCAAGGGGACGACCCGGCCGGCGGGCAGAAGACCCGAGATATCAGCAGCCTCTTGCGGCGAAATCATCAGAACCGTTTCGAAACTGCCCATCATCGGCAATTCCGCCGGGTGAAGGTCATAACGCAAGGCCGCGAACTGGGCATCCGCATGCAGGATGGCAGGGACCGAGGCGCAACTTGTCGGCAACGTATCCTGCGACCGCCGCCGGATCTCGCGCAGCAGCGCGGTCCGGCGCGAGATGATATCATGGGTATCCAGCACCCGGTGGGGAACCAGCCCCTCCGCTGCCAACGCGACCCATCCGAAGTAGCAATAGTTCACATGCAGGATGTCCGGGCGGGCCGCTTCCAGATACGCCCGGATTTGGGCGAAGGCCTGCTGGTCGAAGAAGCCTTCCAGATTGCCGTTGCCCTGCGCCAACTCCTGATGCGCCCGACGCAGTCTTGCCGATGCCTTGTCGGAGAGCGGGACGAGATCGACCTCGACATTCAGCGCGGTACGGAGCCGTTCGGCATCGCGGCATTTCTCGGACCACTTGCCCTCATGCACCAACAGGCACACCGTAACGTCGAGCCCAATCCGCCGATAGGCAAGGATCAGCGACAGGATGCGACCATCGCCCCCATTTCGGGCCGGGAAGTTGAAGAACTCCGCAAATACGGTGACCCGCCCCGGTGTCCTCCCGGAAGATGCGGGGCCGGTGGTGCCAAGGCCCCGGGCCAGCAACCTGAAACGACGCGCTTCCGCAGCGCCACCCAGCTCGTTTGTCACCGATGCGAAAAAGCGGGCCCGTTCCCCATCTTGAAGGGGCAAATCTGCGATCTGGCCTTGTCCAATACGAAGGGCCGCCGCGGCATCCGGCGGCGCGTCTTTCACGGTATCGGATTTGACCTCGCTGACGACCGCCGTGGCAAGTCGGGAAACCACGCGATCGCGAAGGCGCGCATCCTTCAGTTCCGTCAAAAGACCATTGGCCAGCCGCAAAGGCGACAACCCGGCACCGTTTTCGACCGCCTCAAGCCCGTCCAGCACATCCTCGATACAGTCGACGGACAAGGACGGCGTCTCGGCAAGTCGCCCGACAAACACCTGTCCGAAGGCCTCGTGCAATGCCATGACCGCGGCCGGGGCATAGGGGCCCATTGCACCGAGAAGCCGCAGAAGCAGAGACGCCGCGGTCACTGGGCCCGCGTCGTTGGGAAGGGCACCGGAACCGACATACTCCAGTTCGCCCCCAAGGTCTGCTTGCACTTCCGCGCTTTCGCAGCCCTCCAGCAGCCTGGATATGTCGTCTTCGAACAAACCATGGAGAGGCAATGAATGCCGGCCGCCCTGGGCATCGACAACAGCCATCGACAGGCCGGTCGCGCCAAGGGACACCTCAACCCGCAAGATGCAGGATGTCCCACCGCCAGCAGTGTCAGCGCCAAGCACGGTGTTTGCCCGCGCCTCGACAAGGCGTTCCATCAATATGCGGTAGTCGTCGAGCATTCGGGCAAGGGTGAAATCCTGCGCCCGCTGCTGCACGTTGATGCGGTAGCTGTCACAGGCAGCGGGATCGCCAAGAAGCTGCGCCACGGCACCGCCAAGACTGACCGCATCGTCGCGCGGAACGATCGACGCATCGACCCCCTCGGTCAGGATACGCTCCTGATAGGAGGTTTCGGTCGTAACGATTACCGCGCCCGCATGCATCGCTTCCAGCAGGGTCAGCGACAACCCCTCGTACCGGGACGGAAGCGCAACCACATCGGCGGCCGCCATGATGTCCACCGGGCGGTCCGAGAACCCCATCAGGTGGAGATGCTGCCCGACCTCCAACCTTTCGGCTCGCTCTCGCATCGACGGGCCAAGTTCGCCATCGCCGAACCACAGGAAATGGGCATTCGGGATCTTCGACACGACGTGCGGGATCGCATCGACAAGCGTCGCGCAGCCCTTTTGCGGGTGCAGCCTGCCGATGCTGGCCACGATACGGGCGTCGTCCACGCCGATCACAGACGGCAGGTTGATGGGCGCATCCGTCCGCTCGATCTGCACGCCGTTCGCGATGACACCGACAAAGCCCGCCTCTGCGGGCAGGCCTAGCGCGGCTGCCAGCATGTCGCGCGTGAATTCGGACACCGCAACGAAGCTGAGCCACGGGCGCAGGGAGGCTGCAAAGACCTCGCGCACCGCCTCGGAAAGTCGCAACCCTTCGGCCACCAGGTGAAAGACCACGATGGCCGGAAGCCCCGAGGCGGCCAGTGCGGGAAGAATGCCGATGCATGTCGCAGGCGAGGGCGCGGCGACAAAGGCCAAGTCATACTTCGCGAAATCGATCCGCGCGGCGACGATCGCGCCCTGCGCCTCGTGTATTTCCATCGGCGACGCACCAATCGGCGGCGCGATGGGGGCATCGATGACATCGATACCGCTTTCGTTGCATTGACGCAGAAGCGGCAAGGTTCCTGCGCAAAGGTCGAAGGCCAGGGTCACGTCCGACCCGTTCGACTTGAGCCATCTGGCCAGGGTCAGCGCGTGCATCTCCGCCCCGCCGAACCCGCGGGTCGGAATGAGCCCGAGTACCTTTTTCGGCAGCGACATCAGGCCCCCTCTCCCGAGGCCGACAGGGCAAGACGGTCGGGAAGATGCGCTAGAACGTCCAGGTCGCCACCGACGGTTTCATTGGTCAGAAGAATACCCCGCGCCCGCAGCATTCCCGCCATTGCCGCGAAATGGGGGCGGCCGTCCGCGGCATAGTCGAACGCGCTCCAGTTGCTGCTGATGGCCGGGTCGAAATAGGACACCCCACGGCCAAGCGTCATGTCGATCCCGACCAGCCGGATCTCTTGCGCGCCCAGGTGATGCGCGATCTGGATCGCCGGAAAGACCACGGACTTGCCGAGATAGACACCACGCCCAAGATCATCAGAGAAGCCCAGCGCGCGGGAAACCCGGACGGACCCGCTGGCATCCACCGTAATCCGCGGCATGACGAAAAGAAAGGGCGGCCGAAAGATCGCAGGGTTGACGGCGCCGTTCTGGATCTTGTCGGTGGTCGCGATGCACGCAATGTCTTGCCGCGTGATCTGATCGCGCAATTCGATGGCCCGCAAATGGTCGCTCACAACGGCAATAGCCAGCCTCGGCGAAAAGCGGTCCAGCAGGCTGACGGCATTGTTCAGCAGCAAGACAGCCTTGCCATCGAGCCGTTTCAGATCCGTATTCGTGATCGAGGGGCCCGAGCCGAGAATGAAAACATCCTCGTCACGGCAGCAGCCCCGAAGCGCCTCAAGCGCCTCACTCGACTGAACGGCAAACTGTCGGTAGGTTCTCAGAATGGTCAAATTCAACAGGAAAAACCCCTGTTGGCGGACAAAACGTACTGGCTTCCTGCCCTCTGCATCCCTCGCTCTCTTCCACCGGGGGTTAGTTAACGCTGCCGTGCATTCGTGCAATAGTTGACACTCTGAGGTCAAGCAACATAAGTGGCGCATGTCCCCGGGGTTGACCGGGTTCTTGTGCTTCGGCCGATGCCGGTCTGGCCGGGCCGGTTGGCTGGCAAGGTCTTGCAGTTGAGGGCGGGATTTCCCAAGCTGATCCTTGTGAGCGTATGTTGTCCCCAGAAAGCGCCATTTGATCCGCCATGACGATGCCGAACAACATCAGGCGCCGGAGGATCGTTGTCTTCGTACCGTGGATCACGCAGGGACGGGGCGGGACGGAAAATGTCGGACAGTTCATCGCCAACGGTCTTGCCCGGCGGGGGCACGAGGTCAGCATCGTCACCTTCGACGATGCACGACGTCCGTCGCGCTGGCCCCTCTCCCCGTCGGTCGACCTGATCCATGCGCCGACCCGGGCCGATCCCGACAGCGAATTGGCGCTGTCCACATCGGTCGCCGCGCTCAATCCCGACGTTCTGATCGGCCTGCACATGAACCGGACCCACCAGCGATATGTCCGGTGCGCCCATCGCATCGGCTGCCCGCTGATCCTGTCCGAGCATACAGATCCGCGGTTTTCGGCGCGGGCCGGAACGTTCGCCCCCGAAGAGCGCTGGATCGCGTTCAGCGGAGCGACCCGCATCCATTTGCTGGCCGACGCTTTCCGCGAGACGTTGCCGGATTTTCTTCAGCCGCGGATCAGGGTCATTCCCAACGCCGTCCCCGAAACAGACAAAGTTGCCCATCCGGAACAGGGCAACCCGGTTCGGATCGTCTGTGTCGCAAGGCTCGTTCCGCGAAAGGCAATCGGGCGTCTGATCTCCGCCGTCGCCGAGGTCCGCACCGGCGGCGGAAACTGCGTTCTCGACCTTGTGGGCGACGGGCCCGAACGCCGATCCCTGCGCCGGCTTGCACGGTCGCTGGGCATCGCCCGGCAGGTGAATTTCATCGGAGAGGTCGCGGACCCGGGCCCCTACTATGCGCAGGCCCACATCTTCGCGCTGCCCTCCATCTACGAAGCGTTCCCCATGGCCAGTCTCGAAGCAATGGCGCACGGTCTTCCGGTGATCGGCTACGGCATCTGCAATGGGATCAACGTGCAAGTCTTGCACGGCGAAACGGGCCTGCTGAGCAGCGGGGGCATGTCCGAAGGATCGCTCGCCGCAGACATCGCGCGACTTGTCGCCGACCCCGCCCTGCGGGCCCGGATGGGCCAGGCTGGGCGGGCGCGGGCGCGGGCGCTCTATTCCCCCGATACGGTCCTGCAAGACTGGGCCGATCTGGTGGAGGACGCGATTGCAGCCGGACCGCCCGGCGCGCGCCCCGATCTTGAAAGCTATCTGGCGGCGCGTTGTGACGATCTGGTCTGGGGCGACACCACCCGGCTGGACCTGCCGCCATCGACCGGGGCCCGCAAATGAGCCGCAATCACCTCGACGCCTACAACAAGTTCGCCGATTTCCTCGACGCCCGGCGGGCCGAACCACCCGACGACCGCGACATCCGGGCCCATGTCCTTTCTCTTCGGGACAGAAAGATCGGGCTCGGCTATGTCAGCGCGGCCCTTTCAGGCGGATACGGCACCAATCTTGCACGGCTCTTTCCCCGCGCCTTGCCGCTTGGCGCACCGGGTTGGGCCGAGTGCGACACCTATCTGATGCTGGGGACGATCTACCGGGACGCCGACCGGTCGCATGCCGGCGGGACCCGCCTGTTTCACCATTGGGACGGCCGGCCGGAGATCCTGCTGTTCGAGCAGGGCTTCCTTGCATCGGCCTCCAGCTGGTCCCATTCCTTTCGTGACCGCGACCCGCGCGCCGCCTGCCTGGGCTACGTCTATGACGATATCGCCCACTACTTCATGGCGGACTACCCCAACCGCCTGATCCACAAGCTGAACAGCACAGATGTACCGGCGCCCTCCGATCTCGCCCGCGCCCGCGCACTGATCGACCGGATCGTGGCGCGTCGGATCTCCAAATACAATGCCCAGCCGCTTCGGCTGCCTGACATCGGAAATGGCGGCGGCCGGCGCGTTCTGGTCTGCGATCAGGCCTATGCGGATGCTTCGACGATTTATGGCCGGATCGACAGGGCGGGGTTCGAGGCGATGCTTCTGGCCGCGATCCGCGAAAACCCCGATGCCGAGATCCTCGTCAAGACGCATCCCGACACCACGTGGGAAAAGGGCAAGCGGCCCGGCTATTTCAGCCATCTGTCAAACAGCGGCCGCGTCCGGGTGCTGCGCGATCCGGTCAATCCCTACGCGCTGTTCGATCTGGTCGATACCGTCTATGTCGGGACCAGCCAGATCGGGCTGGAGGCGCTCTTTGCCGGCAAGCGGGTGATCTGTTTCGGGGCGCCCTTCTACGCGGGATGGGGCCTGACGGATGACCGTGCCGTGGTACCCCACCGGCAGCGGCGGCGCAGTCTCGAAGACCTCTTCCACTACGTCTTTGTCTGGTACACGATCTACCATGTGCCCGGCGCACCGCTGCCGAGCGAGATCGAGGCGGTGATCGACTATATCGAGGAAACGCGCCCGGTGCAGTTCCCGCCCGATGACAGCGCCCATGCGGTGCCGCCGGTGGTTTCCGTGGTGATGCCGGTCTTCAATGTCGAGGACGTTCTGGAAGCGAGCATTGGTTCGGTGCAGCGCCAGAACCTCGCAGAGATCGAGATCATTCCCGTCGTGGACGCCGCCACCGACGGCAGCCTTGCCATTATCGAGCGGCTGGCCCGCGAAGATCGACGGATCCGCCCGATCGTGCTGGAGCAGAATGTCGGGCAAGGCATGGCGCGCAATCGCGGGCTTGCCGCGGCGCGGGGCGCGTTCGTGTTCTTCCTTGATTCAGATGATCTTCTGGCCGATCCGGGGGTGTTGTCCGACGCCGTTGCCGCCGCGCGCGAGAGCGACGTCGAGATGGTGCGCGTTCAAAAGCTTTCCTTCACCGATGGCGAGGATCCGCATCTTGCGCGCGCCGATCCGGTGGAGCGCCAGTTCACAGAGGACCGTCAGCAGCCGGACCTAGCGGCCGACACCCGAATTCTGGAAAGCTGGCATGTCTGGCAATTTCTCTACGCAACCGACCTGCTGCGGCGGCAGGAGATCCGCTTTCTGACCCCCCGCTGGGAAGAACGGCCCTTTGTGGCCAAGGCGCTGCGGCACGCCAAGGGGATCCGGTGCCTGCCGCGGCCGGGTATTCGCTATCGCAAAAGGGCGGGATCGACCACGGCGCAGGCGCGCGGGCCAGCCGATCTCGACATGCTGATCACCGCGATTGACGGGGTCGGCACCGAATTCGGCGCCTGTCTTGAAGGCGGCATTCTGGCCGCCCAGTTCGGCCGCTTCTTTCTGGGCAGTTCAGCTTGGGCCGGGTGTTTGACCGCCGCTCTCGCATCCGACGCAGGTGCCAGCGTTGCCTTGCGCCTCAAGACCGCATTCGGGCATTTTCGGCTCGACCAGAGCGACTGGCAGGGCGCCATCAGCCGGTTCTCTGGTCTGACAGAGACCGTCCCGGCACTTTGCCTGTTCTTCGCCGCCCTCGCCAATAACCGGCCGGACTTGCTGCTTTCGGCAATCAAGGGACAGCCGCTGCCGCTGGCAGAGGTGCATCACCTCTTTCGCACTCAGCCCGAAGGGGGTGATGCGGTATGGCTGCAATCGGCCGTGAACCTCTATGCCCGCAACGACCGCGTGGTCTTTGCCCCGGCGCATCACAGGGGCTCCACCGCCGCGCCACCGAAAGTCCTGATCCACATCGGCGCAAGCAAGACAGGCAGCACGTTTCTTCAGCACTATTTCGAACGGAACCGGCCAGCCCTTTTGCGTCAGGGTATCTGGTATCCGCAAAAGGGTCTCCTGCTGCAGCCGGGGCGGCCGCACAAACAGGCCGGTCACGCCCTTCTGCTGGCGGCCGCGAAAAAAGGGGATCGCCGCACCCGGCGGTTCCTGCGCGACGTCGCCAGAAGCGAGGGACCCGCGATCCACACGATCCTTTTGTCCAGCGAGGCGTTCTTACTCGATCCGAAGGGGCCGAAGCTGGTGGATCTCTTCCCGGGTATGGACTGCCGCGCCCTTGTCTATCTCCGACGTCAGGATGCGTGGGCGAACTCGCAATATCACGAACTCGTCGCCGGCGGCGCAATCGGCCGCGTCACGCAGGACATCCAGACCTGGCTGGACGCCCCGAACACCCGCCGTCTGCTCGACTACCGCAATATCCTGAATGCGTGGGCCGACCGCATCGGCCGCGACAACATGATCGTTCGCCCATATGACCCCGCATGCTGGCCTCAGGGCGATCTGATCGCCGATTTCGCGCATTCCACGGGTCTTGATGGCCTCGTCGGGCACCCGCAGCCACAGGACGACCTCGTCCGGGGTGCCGTCTTGTCCGCGGCCCATGGCGCACGGCTGAGAGATATCAATGCCCGCCCCTTTCCGACGCGGCAGGCCTATCTGGCCTTCATTCAGGATGTAACGGACCGGTTGTCACTTTGGCGCGCGAACCGGGGCATTGCCATGTCGGCACCCGACTACCTCGATCACGCAGCGCGCGTAAATCTGATGGAAGAGCTTGCCGGTTGCAACACAGACATCGTGGAGCGCTGGATGCCGGACGGCGCCAAGGCGCTTCTGTCTCCGCCGTCAAAGGCGCCACCGCAGTCCACCGACCTGCACCCCGAAGAAATCGAGATCATCGAAGCGACCTATGCACGGCACACAGCATCCCCCGGCAAAACACCACCGGGCGCCGTGGACGCATCGGTCGCCTACGGGCTCCTGGGCTGGCGGCGCTGGCTGCTTGCGCCACTCGTCCGGCCCTTTGTAGTCGCCCGGGGCACTGCCGACGATGTTGCCCGCTTCGACGCAGACCCCGCAGGGTTCTTCCATGGTCTCGAAACACCGGCGTACCGGGTTTGGGCAAACCGGCTTTATCCGCGGACATGATACGGCGCGTCTGCAAACCGACCCACTTGCAACACGAAACGGCTACCTCCCTGCTTTGACGATACCGCACCCGCAAGGTCCTTGCGATTCCCGTCTGGCCCCGAAAAGATGGAGAAGAAAAGCGACCGGGCCTTGCAACCCTCAGGATAGCCAACATGCCAGATACTCAAGACCTGAATATTCGCAACGGACTGGAGGCAGCCCTGCGAATATGCGAAGCGCCGCTTGGCCGTTCGCTGATCGACGTCGGGGCCGGCACCACCGATCACGGCGTTCTCTTCAGACAGTTCTATGCAGAGGCATTCTCCAACGACCTGTTGGAACGCGAGGATCCCTTTCACATCACCGGGGACATACTGACCACCGATCTCGGCCGGAAGTTCGATGTCGTCTATGCATCCAACATCCTGGAGCATCAGAAAAATGTCGGGCATTTCCTGGAACGGCTGATCGACCTGTGCGCGGACGATGGCCATCTTGTCGTCATCGTCCCCCATCAGCATTTGCACAAGTTGCTTTTTGGCCATCTGACCTCATGGACGGTGGGGATCCTCGTCTACAATCTCGTCATGGCGGGCATCGACTGCTCTGAAGCCAGACTGTGCCGAGGCCGGCATGAGATCTCAATCATCGTGCGAAACCGAAAGACCGAGCAGATCGGCGACATTGCGAGAAGTGCCGCCGTGGGCCTGCACTGGGAAGCCGACGACCTGAAAAAGTACTTTCCCTTCGATTTCTTTCAGGGCTGCACTGCGGACATGGACAGCATCGGTTGGCCGGAAAGTTACAAGCTGGCCTGCAAGGCGCCGATGAAGATCCACACGATGGGGGATGATATCGTGGACATAAAGCCCGGTGTGCCCTTTGAAATTCCGCAGGCGAAGGCAAAAGAACCCTGGTGGTACAAGGCAAGCTGACGACGCGATTGACGCGCGAACCGGTCGGCGGCAAATCGTGCGTAGGTGCCAGCAGGTCAGTGTGAAACCGGCTGGCCGCCGCACCAAGTGCCAGCGGCGATCGTGATGCCGTCGCCCGCGCTTCGCCGAAACGGCCTGGCGGGCTTGGACCACCCGCAACAGCCCTCATCCGAACCGAAACGGCCACGGCCGGACGCGAACCATGCAAATTTTCACCGCCGCGTTGCATAGTTCGGCGAATACGACGATATGTGCCGGGCACATATTGGGGGCGAAATGACGGAACCGCAGGACAACGGCAGGCGCAAACCCTCCCTTTCCCTTCCCATCATTCGCCGGTCGCGGAAGCATCACAACGCCGGGACGCTGACGCTTGGCAATCTGCTTGAGGACCTGGGCGAGCGGTCGTTCGGCTGGGCCATCGTCGTGTTTTCGCTTGTCACGCTCTTGCCATTGCCGCCCGGATCTTCGCTGATCACCGCCTTACCCGTTCTTCTGACCACCGGACAGATGATGTTCGGCTTCCCCTATGTCCGGTTGCCCGGTCCCCTCGCGCGGCTGAAGCTTGACCACCACAAGTTGCGGCGCACGCTGTTGCGGCTGCATCCGGTTACCCGGCGGCTGGAGCGTACCCTGCGCCCTCGCATTCTTGCCATGTTCACCGCCCGGCACGAACCGCTACTTGGACTCGCCCTTTTCATCGTGTCCTTCACCCTTTTCCTTCCGATCCCGTTCAGCGGCTGGTTCCCGGCCTTTTCCCTGTTCATTGTCGGCGTCGGGCTGGTCGAGCGGGACGGGGTGGTGGCCATTCTCGGCCTTGTCTCGGGCGCCTTGTCTGTGATGCTGACGATTGCAATCGTCGTGTCCTTCGCCGTCGGGACCGAGGCAATCATCGAATAGACGCTAAAGGGAATTCCGGCCGGGCCGCAGATCGCGATCACTCGAACCCGCTCAGGAACGCGATGATCGCCGCCGCTTCGTCATCGGACGGGAAGGCCGAGTACTCCTCTTCCATTCGGTAAAGCAGAAACGCCATTTCCTCGCGGTCATGGGGGCGAAGCGTCATCACCTCCCACCCGCCATCCGGCAAGGGCGGGTGACAGCGCTCGCAATTGGCGGCAATCGCCGCGCGTGCGGCAGCCTCGACATCATCGGCATTGGCCAAGGCGGGCAGAGATGCCAAGACGGAGGCGGCACATGCCGCCCCCGCCAGAATGCCCGCATGTTGCAGACATGCCATCCGGCTTACTTCGCCGGGTCGAGATCGACCTTGTAGAGCGTCGCGCCCGTCAGGTCCTTCAGCGAAACGGTCATCACTTCGCTTTCGGCGTCGATGTCCACCTGACCGAAGAACTGCAGACCATCGCTCGGCGGCAGGTTGGCCTTGCCGGCCTCGGGCGCTTTCACATATTCGACCTGCGGGCCGAAGGTGTTGTCCAGATCGTTCGGGCCGAAGGTGCCGGCGTTCAACGGGCCGGAGACGAATTCCCAGAACGGGGCGAAGTCCTTGAACTGGGCCTTTTCCGGGTCGTAGTAATGCGCCGCGGTGTAGTGCACGTCGGCGGTCAGGAACACGACGTTCTCGATCTTCTCGTCCTTGATGAAGCGCAGAAGATCGGCGAACTCAAGCTCACGCCCCAGCGCCGGGCCGTCGCCGTTGGCCATGTTCTCGAAATGCTCCTTGCCGTCGCGCACCACCAGACCGATCGGCATGTCGGAAGCGATCACCTTCCAGGTCGCGTCAGAGGACAGGAGGCCTTCCTTCAGCCACTTGATCTGCTCGGCGCCCATGAACACGGTCTCGGGGCCCTGCTCCTCCTGACGGTTCGCAGTGTTCGGGCCGCGATAGGTCCGCATGTCGATCATGTAGAGATCCATCAGCGGACCGTATTCGAACATGCGATAGATCTTTTCGGCTTCGGCCGAGTAGCGGATCGGCATGTAGTCGGCAAAGGCCTGCTTGGCGCGGGCCGAGAGCATGGCGGCCGACTTGACCGCGTACCGTGTGTCCGCCGTCAGCATTTCCTGCGGGTACCAGTTGTTGGTCGTCTCATGGTCGTCCCACTGAACATACATCGGTACCGCGGCGTTGAAGGCGCGCAGGTTCTTGTCCATCAGGTTGTAGCGATAGGCGCCGCGGAACTCGTCCAGCGTCTCGGCAACCTTGCTTTTTTCAGGCGTGGTGATGTTCTTCCAGACGGTGCCGTCGGCCAGTTCCACCTCGGCCTTGATCGGGCCGTCGGCATAGATCGAGTCGCCGTTATGGATGAAGAACTGGGGCTCGGCCTTGGCCATCTCGGCATAGATCTTCATGCCGCCCCACTCTTCGTTGATGCCCCAGCCCTGACCGGCGGTATCGCCCGACCAGACAAAGCGGATGTCCTGCGCAGCGGTCGGCGCGGTGTGCAGCACACCTTCGACCGGCTCGCTTTTCACGTTGATGTCGTCGAGCGAAACGAAGGTCACGCGGTAATAGACCTTCGTGCCCGAAGGCAGGCCCGTGACATCGACCTTGGCGGTGTAGTCGGTGTCTTCCAGCGCCGCCGGCCCTTCGATCATGCGCGCATCGGAAAAGTCGGCCTTGGTCGCGACTTCAACCATCATGCGGGCCGAGCTGTCGCTGCGCCCCCAGATGATCGCGGACTCGGTGGTTACATCGCCGCTTTGCACGCCATAGGGCTGCATCGGCTTCTCGACGGCCAGGGCCGGCACGGCGAACACGTTGGCCGCAAGCACAGCGCCCAGAATCAGTTTGGAGGACATCGGTCACCTTCCATGTTTCAGCTTTCTGCCGGTTCAATGTGAACCCGTGGGCAGAAGACATTCCCCCAGTTTGTTTCAGGGGCCGTACAGTTCGATGAAGAAGCGGTGACAGTTGTCTTTGTCGCGGTCCTGTCGCGTTCTGAGGTGCCTACTCCTCCCGCGCCCGGGCCGCGAGGCGGTCGATCCGGCCCATCCGGTAGAGCTTGATTTCGCGCGCCAACCGGATCGCGGGTTTGAGGAAGAAGAAGACCGACCCGATCACGAAAAGCCAGATCGCCGCGGTCTCCACCGACGGCCAGAAGAACAGGATCGACCCGGCAAGGAAACAAAGCGCCGCGGCGAAGTCGACGGCGGTATGGGCAATTTCATACAAGGCATAGACCCGCCGGGTGTCGGCCGTCCGTTCGCGGTTCTCGTGGCGGAAAAGGGTCATCGACATGGGGCGCTCCTCGGTTCCAGTTTCCCAGGGACCAACGCGGCCGCCGCATTTCGGGTTCAACGGCCCGCGCCAGAGCCACCGATCGATAGGATCCACGCCCCATTCCCCAACCGGGGTATAGCCCAGCTCCCGGCCCGGCCGGTACTCTATGAATGTTGGGTTCGCATTATCGAAGGGGGAACTTATGTTGAGGACACTTCTCGGCAGCGTCGCATTCGGGGCGCTGGTCGCTACGCCGGTTTTTTCGGCCACTACGGGGCAGTCTGCGGTTTCATTCACGATCACCATGCCGGATTTCGCGGCCTATGACGCGTTGCGCGTCTACGTCCCGGCCTATGACAACTGGGATCAAAACGACGAAAACACCACCGGCTCCGCCAGCGTGGTCAATGCCTTCGACCGCCCGACCGAATTCTCGGTCGACGCATCGTCCAGTTTCAGTGCCGGGGACGGCACCGCCGATGGACTCGTCGAATTCGCGAGCAGCTATTACATCATCAACGACAGCGACACCGAAACGGCCGTCTTCACCGTCATGATCGACGGCCTGATCTCCGCTTCGGTCGGAACAGACGGCGGGCCGGATGATGTCGCACAGGCCCGCACGATTTTTGACTACCAGTTCGGCACCGACCTGATGGCGCCGGATTTCGAGGAATACTTCCAACCCTTTGCCTGGACCGTAACGGACGAGCTTGATGCCACCCAGACAATTACGTCTGTCATCGACTACACCCTCGCCCCGCACGGCATCGCCTATTTTACCCTTTACGGGAACATGTTCGTTGGGGGCGAGGGCAGACCCGTGGCACAAACTCCCCCAGTACCGCTACCCGCGGGAGGTCTTCTGTTGCTGACAGGCCTCGCCGGGTTCGTGGTACGCCGCCGCGGCTGACCTTTCTTTTCATGAAGACAGGGGCAGGCTCTCCCGGGCCTGTCCTTTTTTGTTGGGGGAACGCCGGCGGCAGCCAAAATTCGCGGCGCGACCCCACCCAGCTATAAACAACGGGCAGCGCCCGGGCCTCAGTGAGTGCGCAACTCCGGTTTGGTCTGCTTGATTTTGAGGCCACGCTCCTCAAACGAATGTGATTCTTGAACCGTCGAAATCTCAACCTACCAAGGGAAGGGTGAGGCCCGTGTAGGACATCGTCCGCTGGACGGTGTCAGGGCCGAACACGCGGAGCCGCGTGAAAGGCTTGGCCCGGGCCGGTCGCCCGGGCGAGTGCTTCACCCACTCAGCCCGCCATGCAGGGTCGGCCGATCCAGCGCGCTGAACCCGTAGTGCCGCAGCCACCGCAAATCAGAATCGAAGAACGCCCGCAAATCGGGGATGCCGTATTTCAGCATCGCCAGACGGTCGATGCCCATGCCGAAGGCAAAGCCCTGCCACTGATCGGGGTCGATGCCGCCCGCGGCCAGCACCTTGGGATGCACCATGCCGGAGCCGAGGATCTCCATCCAGTCGTCGCCCTCGCCGATCTTCAGCGACCCGTCCGACCAGGAACAGCGGATATCGACCTCGGCCGAGGGTTCGGTGAACGGGAAGTGGGAGGCTCGGAAGCGCAACTCCACCCCCTCGACCTCAAAGAACGCACGGCAGAACTCCTCCAGCACCCATTTCAGGTTCGCCATGGAGATATCGCGGTCGATGGCCAGCCCCTCGACCTGATGGAACATCGGCGTGTGGGTCTGGTCATAGTCGCAGCGATAGACGCGCCCCGGCGCGATCACCCGGATCGGCGCGCCCTGCGCCTGCATCGCGCGGATCTGCACCGGCGAGGTATGGGTGCGCAACACATGGGGCGGGCGGTCGTCGCCCTCGGCACGGGACATGAAGAAGGTGTCATGCTCCTGCCGGGCGGGGTGTTCCGGCGGAATGTTCAGTGCGTCGAAATTGTACCAGTCGCTTTCGATCTGCGGGCCTTCGGCCACGGCAAAGCCCATATCGGCAAAGATCGCGGTGATCTCCTCGGTCACCTGGCTGACCGGGTGCACGGTACCCCGCGGCCGCGGGCGCCCGGGCAGCGTGACGTCCAGCCATTCGGCCTGCAACCGCTCGTTCAGGGCCGCGTCGGCCAGCGCCTCTTTCTTGATGGCGAGGGCTGCGTTGATCTCATCCTTCAGCGCGTTCAGCTTCGGCCCCATGACCTGCCGTTCCTCGGGGCTCATCTTGCCCAGTTCGCGCATCTTCAGGCTGATCTCGCCCTTCTTGCCAACGGCCTGCACGCGCAGGTCTTCAAGCCCGGCCTCATCCGCTGCCCCGGCAATCGCGTCGAGATATTTTTGCCTCAGATCGTCCATCTGGCCCCTCCGGTCACGCTGTCCGCGGGGTCGATAGCACAGGCCCCGGGGATTGCAAATGCGCCGCAGCACCGGGTGCGGAATGCCGACCCAGGATGCACCGCAGGCCATCGTTGCCGCAATTCTGTGCGCCGGACTGGCAGCATTTGGTCTGCTAGCGCCCAAACGTTGACCGCGCCTGCCCAGACATGGATCGTTTTGCGATGCGCAGACAGGGGAGAATGCAACCATGATCGATGGCGATGCCTATGGCTGGCTGATGGCCGGTGCCAATCGCGATGTCGATCCATTCGACACCCATATCGTCGCCTCGATCCTCGCGCTGGCGATCGAGGAAGGCGGCGCCCTTCCCGACCGGTGCGGTCTGACGCAATCGGCAATCGCTGACATGGCCGGGCAGTACTTCCCAAGCCGTGCGGCGGCCCTTGCCGATATGGCCGCAGGCGGACGCCACACACCGGAGATCGAGGAAGAGTCGGTCCGGGGGTTGCTGCTGAGCCATGCCAGCGGCCAGAACCCGCTGGAAACACCGTTGGCCGCAATGGTGGCGCGACGGGCGGTGGAGCCGAACCACCTGTGGCAGGATCTGGGGCTGCGGAACCGGGACGAACTCTCTGACTTGCTCGACCGTCATTTCGGGCCGCTGGCGCGCCAGAATTCCGATGGCATGAAATGGAAACGCTTCTTCTACCGCAAACTGTGCGAGGCCGAAGGCTTCGTTCTGTGCACGACGCCGGTGTGCACCGACTGCAGCGATTTCGACATGTGCTTTGGCGAGGAAACCGGTGAAGCCCGTCTGGCCCGATCACGGCGGGCGGACACACAGACGCTTGTCAACATCGGCTGATCGAAAACGAAAAACCCCGCCCGATTGTCACGGACGGGGCTGTTTATCAGGGTCGAAACGCGATCAGGCGAGCGCGGCCTTGGCCTTTTCCACGATAGCACCGAAGGCTTCGGGCTCGTTCACGGCCAGATCGGCCAGAACCTTGCGGTCCACCTCGATCCCGGCGGTGTTCAGACCGTTGATGAAGCGCGAATAGGTCAGTGCCTCATCATGGGCCCGCACGGCGGCGTTGATCCGCTGGATCCAGAGCGCGCGGAAATTCCGCTTGCGCTGCTTGCGGTCGCGGGTCGCGTACTGGTTGGCCTTGTCGACAGCCTGCGTGGCAGTCTTGAAGGCGTTCTTGCGACGGCCGTAGTAGCCTTTGGCAGCCTTGATGACCTTCTTGTGACGGGCGTGAGTGGTGGTTCCACCTTTGACTCGGGACATTTCTCAGGCCTCCTCAGCGCGAATAGGGCATGTACGACTTGGCCAGCTTCTCGTCCGGGGCCGAGAGCGTGGTCGTGCCGCGTGCGGTACGGATGAACTTGGTGGTCCGCTTGATCATGCCGTGGCGCTTGCCGGCCTGGGCCGCCTTGACCCGGCCTTTCGCCGTCACCTTGAAGCGCTTCTTGGCGCTCGACTTTGTCTTCATCTTGGGCATTTCCGTCTCCTCTTGCGGGCGGTTAACACGCGACTCGGCATGCCACGGGGGCCGGTCGCGCCGAACGAAGCCCCGCCTATAAGCGCCAAGCGCGATATGGGCAAGGGCTTTTGACGCACCAAGGTTGCGCTCGCGGGCAGTCTAGGCCAGCGGGAACAGCCCTACGCCTTTGGGTTAGGTGTCGCGACGCCGGGCGATCAGGCCGAGCGCAGCAAATGCTCCGCCGAATAGCAACGCCGTCGCAGGCAAGGGGACAGGCGCCACTTGGACACCGTCAACCAAAAACCGGTCGAACGAGACGGTCACGACAACGCTGTCATAGCTGTGCCGACCTGCAGCGTTGGACCACGCGCTTGCCGATCCCGTCGACGTATAGCCAGCGGGTGAAAAGATCAGTTCAGCATCCGAAAAGCTATAGTCAAACGTGTCGAGTTCCCCGGACAGCACGGGATTTCCCGCACAGGCAAAGAGCATTTGCCCCGAGCATCCCAAGACAAAGATCTCGTTTCCACGTTCCAGAAACTCGGCCGCCCCGGTTGGCGAAAAGAGTTCCGCCCATGTCCAGTTTGCTATGATCTGAGAAAAGAAAAGCGGATCATCATAGAACAGAGGGTCATCGTAAAACAGCGGATCGTCATAGAACAACGGGTCGTCATAAGAGAGCGGGTTATCGAAGGTCTGCCCACCATAGGCGGTGGTCGAGAAACCAGTGAATTCCACGCTGACGTGACCCTCGACCGAGACCGAGGCCGCTGAAAGGGACGTTGCCGCAAGTCCGAGAGACAGGGCGAGCAAAGGCGATGCAACTTTCATGGGATGCTCCAGAAAACCTATAAAACAGATTCACTATTTCGTCCCATCACGAGTCATGTAAGGCGACAAGTTGACCGACGCCGCACCGCCCCAAACCTGAAGGAGATGGGACGGTACGGCGTGACACGCGGGTTCAACCCGGCGGCGCGGCGTCGTTCTATTGGCGCGCGCTATTCCGGCTCCACGTTGAAGATCAGCCGTTCCTCGCACGGGGCGACGCGCAGGATGTTCGTCGTGCCCGGCATGTTGAAGGGCAGGCCCGCGACCACGATGATCTGATCCTCGCCCTCGCCATAGCCGCCCGCACGGGCCGCGCGCGCCGCGCTGACCACCGCCATCTTGAAGCGTTCCACCGTCTCATTGAAGTAGCAGTTGATCCCCCAGCTCAGCGACAACCGCCGTCCCGTCGCCGTCGAGGGCGTCAAGGCAATGATCGGGACCCGAGGCCGTTCGCGGGCCGTCTTCAGGGCGGTCGTGCCGGATTCGGTGAAACAGCAGATTGCCTTGATATCGGCGGTCTCGGCAATCTCGCGGGCCGCCGACACGATCCCGTCTGCCACGGTGGACCGGTTGGCATGGCGACTGGCGTCCAGAATGGCGCGATAGGTCGGGTCGCTTTCGACCTCCACCGCGACATTGTTCATGGTCGTCACGGCCTCAAGCGGGTACTGGCCCGCCGCGGACTCCGCCGACAGCATCACCGCATCGGCCCCTTCGTAGATCGCGGTTGCCACGTCTGACACTTCTGCCCGGGTGGGCATCGGGCTTTCGATCATGCTTTCCAGCATCTGGGTCGCCACGATGACCGGCTTGGCCGCTGCACGGCAAGCACGAACCAGACGTTTTTGAATTGGTGGAACAGCCTGCACTGGCAGTTCGACCCCCAGATCGCCGCGGGCGACCATGATACCGTCAGACACCGCGAGGATATCGTCGAAGCATTGCACCGCCGCGGGCTTCTCGATCTTCGACAGGATCGCGGCACGGTCGCCCACAAGCGCGCGCGCCTCGGTCACATCCTCGGGCCGCTGCACGAAGGACAGCGCCAGCCAGTCCACGCCAAGCTCCAGAACGAAATCCAGATCGCGCCGGTCCTTTTCCGACAACGCGGCGACGGGCAGCACCACATCGGGGACGTTCACGCCCTTGCGGTTCGAGATCGTACCGCCAACCACAACCTCGCAATTGGCAAAGTCCGGACCGCAATCCTTGACCTTCAGCCGCAGCTTGCCGTCATTGACCAGCAGCGTGGAACCGGGCTCCAGTGCCTCGAAGATTTCCTTGTGGGGCAGTTGCACCCGGTGCGTCTCTCCCGGCGTGGGATCAAGGTCGAACCGGAAGTCCTGCCCATCCTCAAGCTCGGCGGCACCGTTCGCGAAGGTCCCGCATCGCAGTTTCGGCCCCTGCAAGTCGGCAAGGATCGCGATCGGGCGACCGGTGTCCTGCTCGATCTTCCGGATGATGGCATGGCGGCGGGCGATCTCCTCATGCGCACCATGGCTCATGTTCAGCCTGAAGACATCGGCCCCCGCCTCGAACAGGGCCCGGATCATGTCGTAGTCGTCAGAGGCCGGCCCGAGGGTGGCCACGATTTTCAGATTGCGAAGACGTCTCATCCTGTCCCATCTGTTGCTTCGACCGCGCGGTATGCGGTTGCACACATTCGTCTAGGGCGCAAGTCCGCCCAAAGGCAATTGGCCCTTGTGCCGCGGCCGTTCTTGGGGCCATGTGACCCAGAAAGATGACATGGCGATGACTTATCAGGCATACACAACCGTCGAAAAGGGGCGCACGGCGCGCTGGCTGGTCACCTGCGACCATGCCACGAATACCGTGCCGGACAGCGTAAATGGCGGCAGTTTGGGGCTGACGCCAGAGGATATGGCCCGGCATATCGCCTATGACCCCGGCGCGGCGGGGGTCGCTGCGCGACTTGCCGAAAAGTTGAACGGGCCGTTCGTCCACACGAACTTTTCCCGCCTCGTCATCGACCCGAATCGTGGCGAAGACGACCCGACGCTGGTGATGCGGCTATACGACGGGTCAGTGATTCCGGCCAACCGTGACGTCGACGAGGCCGAAGTCGAACGGCGCTTGAACGCCTTCTGGCGCCTCTATCATGGCGAGGTCGCCCGGCTGGTGGCCCGACGGCCCGATACGGTGTACCTCGCGATCCACAGCTTTGCACCGCGCCTGCGCGGCCGCGACAACCGGCCCTGGCAGATCGGTATCCTGCATGGCGCCGATGATCGGCTTGCCCGCCCCCTGATCGATCGCCTGAACCAGGAGCCCGATCTTTTCGTCGGCGAAAACGAACCCTATGGCGGCCATCTGGAAGGGGACGCCGTCGACCGGCACGCCATCGCCAACAGCCTGCCGAACGTGCTGATCGAGTTGCGCAACGACGTGATCGCCACGGAGGAAGACCAGATCGCCTGGGCCGACCGGCTTGCCCCCATCATGGAGGAAGCGCTGGTCGAAGCGGGCCTGTAAAGGGAGGGGAAAGACCATGGACGACCAGACACGAACCGAGATCGAGGCGGCCGCCTTTCGCCGGTTACAGCAGCACCTGATGGAAGACCGGCGCGACGTGCAGAACATCGACATGATGAACCTTGCCGGGTTTTGCCGAAACTGCCTGTCCCGCTGGATGCAGGAAGCCGCGGCAGAGCGCGGGGTCGAGATGACCCAGGCCGAGGCGCGGCAGGCGTTCTACGGGATGCCGTATGACGAGTGGAAGGCGACGTACCAGACCGAAGCGACGGCCGCACAACAGGATGCCTTCCAGACGGCCTATGCCGAGAATGTCGGCAAGGACAGCGGCTGAGCCCACCAGCGACAGGATTAGACAGGGACATTTCCTGTCACGGGCGCTATCACGACGACAGTCCTGACAGCAATTTATCCCATTCCGGAAAGCGGCATGAAAGCGCCCGCGCCTACAATCGTGCAATTCACCCCCAAGATCGTCTCGGTCATGGCGGAGGGCTATGGCCTGCGCGCCTTCCGCGCCGACCTGATCGCCGGCCTGACCGTCGCCGTGGTCGCGCTGCCCCTGTCACTGGCCATCGCGATTGCCTCTGGCGTGCCGCCGGACCGTGGGTTGGTGACCGCCATTATCGGCGGGTTCCTCGTGTCGCTTCTGGGCGGCAGCCGGTACCAGATCGGCGGTCCGGCGGGGGCCTTTATCGTTCTGGTTCTGGCCACGGTGCAGCGGCACGGGCTGGACGGTCTGGCGCTCGCGACATTCCTTTCGGGGATATTTCTGGCCGCGGCGGGCGCGCTGCGGCTGGGCAGTTTCGTCAAGTTCATTCCCTACCCGGTCACGGTGGGCTTTACCGCCGGGATCGGCGTCATCATCCTTGTCAGCCAGATGCGGCCGTTCCTAGGGCTCACGCTGGACGGGCCGGAACCGGGCCCCTTTCTGGAAAAGCTGCCGGTCCTATGGGATGCGCTGCCGACCTTCAGCCTCCTGAACGTCGCGATGGGTGTCGGCGCGTTCGCGTTCATCAGCGTCCAGCGCCGGATGGCCCCGCGCTTTCCCGGGATGCTGGCGGCCATCGCGCTGGCCGGCTTTACGGTCTGGCTGATGAAACTGCCCGTGCCGACCATCGGCAGCGCCTATGGCGGGCTCTCCTCCAGCCTGCCCGCACCGCACCTGCCAGACCTGTCTTGGGGAAAGGTGCAGGCCGTGCTGCCCGACGCGCTGGCTTTCACCCTGCTGGGGGCCATCGAGTCGCTTTTGTCCGCCGTGGTCGCGGACTCGATGACCGGGCGGCGCCATCGCTCAAACGCCGAACTGGTCGGGCAAGGTGTGGCCAACATGGCCACGGCCTGTTTCGGCGGCTTCTGCGTCACCGGCACCATCGCGCGAACGGCAACCAATGTCCGCTCCGGCGCGCATGGCCCCGTGGCGGGCATGATCCATGCGCTTGCCCTTCTGGCGATGGTCCTGCTGTTGGCCCCGCTGGCAAGCGCCATCCCGCTGGCCGCGCTTGCTGGCGTCCTCGTCTCGGTCGCATGGCACATGATCGACCTCAAGGCGATCCGCACCCTGCTGCGCACGGCACGGGCAGAGGCGGTGGTGCTGCTGGCAACGCTCGCCATGACCGTTCTTCGCGACCTGACAGAGGCCATCGTCACCGGCCTTGCCCTTGGCGCGCTGGTCTTCATGCACCGCATGGCGCAGATGAGCGGCGTGGACACGATGCTGGATGAAGCCGATACCGTTTCCCGGCCCGAAGACCGCGGGGAAACCCGCGAAACGGTGGTGCTGCGGCTGACAGGGGCCTATTTCTTCGGCTCCGCCCCGGTGATCGAAAGTGTTCTGGACCAGATCGTCGCGCGCCCCCGCCATCTGATCCTCGATCTGGCCGATGTGCCCCTTCTGGACATGACCGGCGCGCACAGCCTGACCGGATTCATCCGAAAGGCGCAGGATCAGGGCATGCAGGTCACTCTGGCCGCGCCGCGCCCCCAACACATGGAGATGCTGAAAGCGGCGGGCCTGCCGGATACGACAGCACGGGCACCAGACGTCGCGACCGCGCGCAAGCGCGCGGTCTGACCCGTCTCAGATGGCGGCCTTGACGCTTTCGTCGATGTAAAGTTCACGCAGCCGTCGCGCCACGGGGCCCGGCGTGCCATCGCCCAGCGACACCCCATCGACCGAGACCACCGGCATCACGAAGGTCGACGCCGAGGTGATGAACGCCTCGTCCGCCTGCTTGGCCTCCTCCAGGGTGAAGGGGCGTTCCTCTACCTCCATCTGCGCCTCGCGCGCGAATTTCAGGACGGCGGCACGGGTGATCCCGTGCAGGATCTCGGTACCGAGGCTTCGGGTGATGATCTTGCCGCCCTTCACGATATAGGCGTTGTTCGAGGTGCCTTCGGTCACGAAACCGTCCTCGACCATCCACGCATCGTCGGCGCCGGCCTTCTTGGCCATCATCTTGCACATCGACGGGTACAGCAGTTGCACCGTCTTGATGTCGCGCCGTCCCCAACGGATATCGTCGATGGAGATGACCGAGAGCCCCTTCTCCGCGGCCGGGCTTTCGATCAGGGCCTTGGATTGCGTGAACAGCACAAGGGTTGGCGGGGTCGCTTCGGGGTCGGGGAACACGAAGTCACGGTCGGCCGGCGCGCCGCGGGTGATCTGTAGATAGATCATCCCCTCGGTCACCTCGTTGCGGACGATCAATTCGCGATGGATATCCAGCAGTTCTTCCACCGTCACCGGGGCGGGCATGTCCAACTCGCCCAGCGACCGTTCCAGCCGCCTTGCGTGACCGTGGAAATCGACCAACTTGCCGCCCAGAACGCTCGTCACCTCATAAACGCCATCGGCAAACAGGAAACCGCGGTCGAAGATCGAGACCTTGGCCTCTTCCTCGGGCATGTAGACCCCGTTGACATAGACGGTCCGGCTCATCGCGGTATTTCCTTCCTTACTGTCGGCCCCGGCTAAGGAGGCCACCCGTTAACTGATCAGATCAGCCCCATAAGAACGGGCTCGGCGGGTGCGCACCCGCGGCGTCGTACTTCAGCGGCACCGGCCGGTCTTCGGCCAGAAGCAGCGGGCCGTCAAGGTCCACCACCGCCGCGCCCTGCGCCACCACGACCGCGGGTGCCATGGCAAGGCTCGACCCCACCATGCAGCCGACCATGATGCCGAACCCCTGTTTCCTGGCCTCGGCCCGCAGCGCCATCGCCTCTGTCAGGCCGCCGGTCTTGTCGAGCTTGATGTTGACGACGTCGTACTTGCCCTTCAGCGCCGGCAGGCTTGCCCGGTCATGGCAGGACTCATCTGCACAGACCGGCACCGGGCGTTCGATTTCGGCCAGCATGTCATCGGCATCGGCCGGCAGGGGCTGTTCCACCAGTTCGACGCCCAGCCGGACCAGATGGGGGGCAAGGTCGGCGTAGACCTCGGCGCTCCACCCCTCGTTGGCGTCCACGATGATCCGGGCCTTGGGGGCGCCTTCGCGCACGGCCTCCAGCCGCGGCATGTCGGCCTCGGTGCCCAGCTTGATCTTCAGCAGCGGTCGGTGGGCATTCTTGGCCGCGGCAGCGCGCATGTTCTCGGGCGTGTCCAGCGACAGCGTATAGGCCGTCACGACCGGCTTTGGCGTGGGCAGGCCCAGCAATTGCCAGACCCGTTTGTCCGCCCGCTTGGCCGACAGGTCCCAAAGCGCGCAATCCACGGCATTTCGGGCGGCCCCGGCAGGCAGCAACTCCTGAAGGTTCTGGCGGTTGACGCTATCGGGCAAGCCCTCGATCAGCGCGGCCACGCTTTCCGGCGTTTCGCCATAGCGGGCATAGGGCACACATTCGCCCCATGCCGTGGCACCATTGGCGGAAACACGGACCGTCAGCACCACCGCCTCGCTTCTGGAGCCGCGAGAGATGGTGAACGGTTCGGCGAACTGGAACGTATCTTTGGTGACTGCAATCTTCATGCGGGCACCCTACAGCGCCACGAGCGCATCCACCAGACGTCCCGCGCCCTGCCGAAACGGATCCACCGTCGGCAGTCCCATCCGGTCCTCGATCTCGGCCATGCAGGCCAGGGCCGCAGCCTCATCCAGCGCAGCGGTGTTGACGGAAACCCCCACCACCTGAACGTCGGGGTTGGCAAAGCGGGCCAGTGTCAGCGACACGTCGCGCACCGCTTCAAGGCTCGGCAGGCCATAGTCCGGCAGCCCCCGCATATGCGGACGCGTGGGTTCGTGGCTGAGGATCAGAGCGTCAGGTTGCCCCCCGTGGATCAGCGCAAGGGTGACCCCGGAATAGGAGACGTGGAAAAGGCTCCCCTGCCCCTCGATGATATCCCAATGGTCGGGGTCGTTGTCGGGCGTCAGCCATTCGATCGCCCCGGCCATGAAATCGGCCACTACGGCGTCCAGTGGCACGCCATCCCCGGTGATCAGGATGCCGGTCTGCCCCGTCGCCCGGAAGGTCGATTTCAGCCCGCGCGCCTTCATGTCCCGATCCAGCGCCAGCGCGGTGTACATCTTGCCCACCGAGCAGTCCGTGCCCACGGCCAAGCACCGCTTCCCCCTGCGCCGCTTTCCGTTCGCGATGGGATAGGCCACCTCGGGCACCCTGACGTCGTGCAGGGCGCGGCCCGTCGCCTTGGCCACGGCAGCAAGGTCGGGTTCATTGCGCAACAGGTTGTGCAGACCGCTGGCAAGGTCGAACCCTTCCTCAAGCGCGGCAACCAGCACCTTTTTCCAAGCGGGCGAGATCACCCCGCCGCGATTGGCAACGCCCACAACAAGCGTCTTTGCACCTGCGGCACGCGCCTCTGCCAGATCCATGTCCGGAAGCCGAAGATCGGCCTTGCAGCCCTCCATCCGGTATTGGCCCACGGCATTGTCCGGCCGCCAATCCCGGATACCCTGCGCCACCTTTGACGATAGCTGGTCCGGCGCGTCCCCGAGAAACAGCAGATACGGCGTTTCGATCATCCAACGGCTCCCTCATTTGTTGGCGGGAAACCTAGCATCGGGGCGGGAAATGTTCTGCCGATCTGGCATCCCGCGGGGGGCGGCCGGGCAAGATCGTTCGAATTTCGCACGCCGCTGATGAAGAAACATGCGCCCGCGCTGCAGCGCGGCGAAATCGCTTGCGGAAGGGCGCGCAACATTCTATCACGCAGACCGATTCAAACGACACATCCTTGCCGAAAGGGTCTTCCATGTCCTTCCGTATCCAGCCCACGCCGGTCTCTCGTCCCAACCGCTGCCAATTGTTCGGCCCGGGGTCGCGCCCCGCGATCTTCGAGAAGATGGCGGCCAGCGCCGCGGACGTGATCAACCTCGATCTTGAGGATTCGGTGGCCCCCGACGACAAGGATGCGGCGCGGGTGAATATCATCCAGGCCATTGGCGATATCGACTGGGGCGGCAAGCATCTGAGCGTCCGCATCAACGGGCTGGATACCCCCTACTGGTATCGCGATGTGGTGGACCTGCTGGAAAACGCGTCGGACCGGCTGGATCAGATCATGATCCCCAAGGTGGGCTGTGCCGCCGACATCTATGCCGTCGACGCACTGGTCACCGCGGTCGAACGCGCCAAGGGCCGGACCAAGCCCATCGCGTTCGAAGTGATCATCGAATCCGCCGCTGGCATCGCCCATGTCGAAGAAATCGCGGCGGCCAGCCCGCGCCTGCAGGCGATGAGCCTTGGCGCCGCCGATTTCGCAGCCTCGATGGGCATGGCCACCACGGGCATCGGCGGGACGCAGGAAAACTACTACATGATCCGCGAAGGGGCGAAATACTGGTCCGACCCGTGGCATTGGGCGCAAACCGCCATCGTCGCCGCCTGCCGCACCCACGGCGTGCTGCCGGTCGACGGCCCGTTCGGCGACTTCTCGGATGACGAAGGGTTCCGCGCGCAGGCGCTGCGCTCTGCCACGCTGGGCATGGTCGGCAAATGGGCGATCCACCCCAAGCAGGTGGCGCTGGCCAACGAGGTGTTCACGCCGTCCGAAGAAGCCGTGGCCGAGGCGCGCGAGATCCTCGCCGCGATGGAAAAGGCCAAGGCCGAGGGCGCAGGCGCAACCGTCTACAAGGGCCGTCTGGTCGACATCGCCTCGATCAAGCAGGCCGAGGTGATCGTGAAACAGTCCGAGATGATCGGCGCTGCGTGACCCGCTTGACAGCGCGGGGTCGCAGGCGCAGACCAATCTTGCACTGCTAGGTTGGTCGGCGCCTCATGTCTGGATTGTTTCGGTTCATCCCGCCCCGCGTCTTTCAGGTCTTATTGATAGCGATTGGCGTTTTATGGCTGCTCCCCGGCGGCACGCTTCTAACGCCAGCCTGGCCGCTACGGCTTGTGGGCGTTCTGGTGTTCGCGGCTGGACTGGCACTGATGCTATGGGCCCACCACCCGTTTATCCGCAACGGGTGCGAAATCAATCCCTACAAGGCGCCACGCAACCTGATGACCACCGGCGCCTTCGCCCATTCGCGCAACCCTATGTATCTTGCTTTCATAGTCATGCTGGCCGGGATTTCGCTCTTCGCAAATGATTGGGGTGCGTTGCTGACCCCCGCGGTCTTCTTTGCGATTGCCAACGGGTACTTCATCCGGATGGAGGAGGAGCGGGCCGAAGACACCTTCGGAGCCGACTATTTGGCGTATAAAGGTCGCGTCCGGCGCTGGCTGTAGCGCTAATGCGCCCCAGCTGGGCGGAATGGTATCCGGCCGGTGCGTCTCGTTCTGGTCCCCGCTTCTATCGCCCGGATACCCCAGCGAACGGGCTTTCGTCCGGCAAAAGCCCCCCGCAAACCCGTCCTCAATTTGCCTGCCCCCCTGCACGTCCTCGCGCGGATTGCTATTGTCCGTCGCGAGAAACAAGTCACAGGCGGCCGACTCCGCGCCGCCGTAGGGAGAGGCAATGACCGAAACCAGCATCCGAACCACCAACGGCCGCGGGCGGCTTTTTGACAGTGTCCTCGACACCATCGGCGACACGCCCGCGATCCGCATCAACAATCTTGGGCCCAATGGCGTGACGATCTACGTCAAGGCCGAGGCGTTCAACCCGGGGGCTTCGGTCAAGGACCGGCTGGCCGTCAACATCATCGAGGCGGCAGAGCGGAGCGGGGATCTGAAACCCGGCCAGACCGTTGTGGAAGCGACCAGCGGCAATACCGGTATAGGGCTGGCCATGGTTTGCGCGCAAAAGGGGTATCCGCTGGTCATCACCATGGCCGAAAGCTTCTCGGTCGAGCGGCGGAAACTGATGCGGATGCTGGGTGCCAAGGTGGTGCTGACGCCAAAGGCGGACAAGGCGATGGGCATGGTGAAGAAAGCCAAGGAACTGGCCGAGGCGAATGGATGGTTCCTGGCCCATCAGTTCGAGACGTCCGCCAATGCCGATATCCACGAGACGACCACCGCCCGCGAGATCCTGTCCGATTTCGACGGCCAAAGGCTGGACTACGTCGTTACCGGCTACGGCACGGGGGGAACGGTCACGGGGATCGCCCGCGCCCTGCGCCAGAACAGGCCCGAGACGAAGATCATCCTCAGCGAGCCGGCCAATGCGCAACTGGTCGCCAGCGGCCATGCACAGGGGCGGACGGCCGAGGGTGAACCGGACGAAAGCCACCCGGCCTTCCAACCGCACCCGATCCAGGGCTGGACACCGGATTTCATTCCGCTGGTCCTGCAGGAAACGCTCGACAAAGGCTTCTATGATGAATTGATCCCTGTCGCGGGTCCCGACGGGATCAAGGCCGCGCAGGATCTGGCCTGCAAGGAGGGCATCCTGACAGGTATCTCCGGCGGGTCGAGCTTTGCCGTCGCACTCGCCGTGGCGGAGAAGGCCGAACCGGGCGCAGTCATCCTGTGCATGCTGCCCGACACCGGGGAGCGGTACCTCTCGACGCCGCTGTTCGACGACATCGCTGCCGACATGGACGCCGACGAACAGGCCATCGCAGCCTCCACGCCGGGGTTCCGTCTGGGTTAGACCAGCGGTACGCAGATCTCCGTCACTTGCTCCTCTGCCGCCACGGTCGGGAACATGCTGCGGTAGATTTCGAAGGTCGGGCCACGGGGCATTGCCTTGTGGCCCGGTAGCCAGTCCCCGAACAGCCAGCCCCACGCGGCGGCAAGCCCGGAATAGGGGCCGCGATACCGCAGCACGGCACAGCGCCCGCCGGCCAGTTTCACACATTCGAATCCCCAAGGCACAGCCGCACCATCGGGAAGCACGCAACAGGCATGGCTGCGCAGCTCCCGCGCTGCGACCCGGGCGGGATCGTCATGGTAGACCCCGACCCAGGGCCATGCACGATCAACCAGCCCCGCCGCCTCAAGGCGCAGGCCAAGCTTTCGAAAGGTCGGCCCGATTGCCGTATAGGGTCCGAGGTGGGGAAGACCGTGAACGGTCATGGCAGGCAGCTCCCGAACCTCGACAGAAAACATTCAAACCCCTCGACCAAACACGCCGCACCGACCATAGCCCTCCGCGTCCTTGCGTCCAGTTGGTACGCTGTTGCAAATGGCACCCGGCGCCGTCATATACGCGCGGATGAGAGCGGGAGGCCGTCCATGAACTACCTCGAATTCGAAAAGCCCCTGGCCGAGATCGAAGGCAAGGCCGAAGAGTTGCGGGCACTGGCCCGCGCCAACGAGGAAATGGATGTCGAGCAGGAAGCCGCGGCCCTAGACCGCAAGGCCGCCAGCCTTCTGCAGGAACTCTACAAGACCCTGACACCATGGCGGAAATGTCAGGTCGCACGGCACCCCGACCGTCCCCACTGCAAGGACTATATCGAGGCGCTGTTCACCGAATACACGCCGCTGGCCGGGGACCGCAATTTTGCCGAGGACAGCGCGGTGATGGGCGGGATCGCCCGGTTCGACGACAAGCCGGTGGTGGTTCTGGGCCACGAGAAGGGGTTCGACACCAAGACGCGGCTGGAGCGCAACTTCGGCATGGCCCGCCCCGAAGGATACCGCAAGGCCGTGCGGCTGATGGATCTTGCCGACCGGTTCAAGCTGCCGGTGATAACGCTGGTCGACACGCCCGGCGCCTATCCCGGCAAGGGCGCCGAGGAACGCGGCCAGTCCGAGGCGATCGCCCGGTCGACGGAGAAATGCCTTCAGATCGGTGTGCCGCTGATCAGCGTGATCATCGGCGAGGGCGGATCGGGCGGGGCGGTGGCCTTTGCCACGGCAAACCGGGTCGCGATGCTGGAACATTCAGTCTATTCGGTGATCTCGCCCGAGGGCTGCGCCTCGATCCTGTGGAAGGATGCCGAGAAGATGCGCGAGGCCGCCGAAGCCTTGCGGCTGACCGCGCAGGACCTGCACCGGTTGGGCGTGATCGACCGGATCATTCCGGAACCGCTTGGCGGGGCCCAGCGCGGGCGCGAGGAAGCCATCGAGTCCGTCGGCAAGCACATCAAGGCGATGCTGGATGACCTCGGCGCCTTTGACCGGGACAAGCTGATTGCAGACCGCCGGAAAAAGTTCCTGAAGATGGGGTCGCGCGGGCTAGCCGCGTAAGGCGCGCAAGGTCGCTGGCCCCATGCTGAGCGGCCTGTTGGCCCCCTAACCTTGTGTGAAACCCGCCTCCGCCATCAGGCGGTTCGACGCGCCTTCCACCCTGCTTTCCAGTTCCTGCATGAACTCGTCGACGGGCTTGCCAGACGGGATCGGGGACAAGAACTCGACCACGGCCGTTCCCGGCTTGCGATAGATACCGGTCCGGGGCCAGAACACACCGACATTCGTGGCCGCCGGCACGCATTCATGCCCGAACTGCCGGTAGAGCACACCTGTCCCGATCTTGTACGGCCGAACCACGCCGGGCGCGACCCGGGTGCCTTGGGGATAGATGACAAGCTGGCCCGGCTCCTGCTGCCCCTCGGCCACCCGCCGAACCATCTCTTGAATCGCCTGCCCGCGCTTGCCGCGGTCGACCGGCACGCTGCCGATCCGCAGGGCGTACCAGCCGAGAATGGGCGCCCATTTCAGCGACTTCTTCATGATGAAGCGCGGGCGCGGCGTGGCGCTGGCCAGCATGATGATGTCGAAGAAGGACTGGTGCTTGGAGGCGATCATCACTTCGCCTGTCGGTGGCGTTCCCCGCACCTCGGACTTCAGACCGATCATCCACCCCGCCGTCCAACGCACCCAGAAGCAATAGTGATGGACTGCGCGATACGCCCATGCCCGCGAGACCGCCGCCAGCGGCGTATAGAGCAGCGCGACGACCGGCATCATCAGATACATCTGCGTCACGAAAACCAGTGAGCGCAGGTATTGAACCGCGTATCGCATTCAGGTGATCCCCCTTAGTACCCGCATCGCCGTCCACCGGGTTGCAAGAAACGCAACCATGGCGGCGAAGGGAACCAACCCCAACGGCAACAACCACTCCACCCCGTTGAAGCCGAGGCCGGTCAGAAACCCGCCGGCCCCATCCGTACCGGGCATCAGGGCAACCGCCCCGATCCCCGCCAGCGTCCCGAGTGCCGCCCCCTCTATCGCCCGCCGGGTGAAACGGCGCACGAAGGCCCGCGCGATGAACGTGTCCTCGGCCCCGATCAGCCGCAGTACCTCGATCACACGGGCATTGGCCGACAGCGCCGCCTGTGCCGACAGCGCGATCATCGCCGCCATGGCCGCCCCGATCAGAGCGGCCGACAGCACGCCCAGAAGCCGCATCCGGTCCGCCGCTTGGACAAGCGGGCGGCGCCAGCGCGCATGATCGTCCAGCACCGCGCCCGGTGCCTCCCCTGCCAGCCGCAGGCGCAGCGCAGCGGCATCGAAGCCTTCGCCCGTCTCGGTCAGTTCCACAAGCCGGGGCAACGGCAATGTCTCCACCGGCAGGTCGGGGCCAAACCACGGTGCCAGCAGGTCTCGCTGTTCCTCGTCCGAAATCAGCCGGGAGGACGCCACACCGGGCGTCGTCTTCAGAACGTCCAGCACCGCCTGCGTCTGCGCCTCGACCTGTCCGGCGGGGGCCGAGATCCGAATTGTGGCCGTCCGCGCCAGCGCATCCGACCAACGCTCCGCCAACCGCCCGGAGGCCAGCGTCAGGGCAAGCGCAAAGACCGCCAGAAAGGCCATGGCCGCCGAGGTAAAGACGGTCAGGCGGGCCGTGAAATCGTTTCTGGGCACGATGCGACCGACCCGGGGATCGCCGGCAAGCTTGTGAATGTCGCGGATGACCTGCATCACAAATCAACCCCTGCCTGCTGCACCTTCCGGTCCTTGATCCGAAGCACGCGGGCGGCAACCTGCGCCTTCGCGGCCCGGATCAGGTTCAGATCATGGGTCGCGATCAGGATGGTCTTGCCCAACCGGTTCAGTTCCACCAGCAAGCGCAAAATCCGCAGCGACATCTCCCAATCCACGTTCCCCGTGGGCTCATCGGCAAGTATCACATCGGGTGCCATGATGACCGCCCGCGCCAGCGCGGCGCGCTGACGCTCGCCCCCCGAAAGCTCTGGGGGCAATGCCTCGGCCCGGGACTTCAGCCCGACCCAGACCAGAAGTTCCTGCAGGTTGGCGGCCTCGGCATCGGGGTCGCGGCCCGCGGCCAGAAGCGGCAGCCCCAGATTTTCGATCAGCGGCAGGTGATCCAGAAACTGGCATTCCTGATGGACGACGCCGATCCGCCGGCGCGTCAGGGCAACGTCGTTCCGGTCCATACCCCGCACGGATGCGTCAAAAAGTCGCACATCGCCTTCGCGCGGGGTAAGCTCTGCGTAGCAGATTTTCAGGAAGGTGGTCTTGCCTGCGCCGGACGGGCCGGTCAGGAAATGAAACGCCCCCGGTGCCAGGCGCAGAGAAATGCCCGAAAGGAGTTCGCCGCCGCCATAGCTGTGGGACACGTTCTCGAACTCGATCATGCCCGTCTCCACCCCGCTGGACCATGGGTATGCCCGAGGCGCGTGCCGCGTTCAATTGCCCAAGGCGTCAAAGGCTTTGAATTTTCTAGGTCAGTGATACAACATGAACAAAATGACAAGCAGGGTCGAAGCCCCGGAACGGGGCGCAACAGGCAACAACATGCGACTGATTTGCCCAGAGTGCAGCGCCGAGTATGAGGTGGACCCTGCGGTCATCCCTGATGAGGGCCGCGACGTCCAGTGCTCGAACTGCGGACATCTTTGGTTCGTCGGCCCGGAAGGGGACACCGCCCAGCCGGTTGCGCCGCTGGCCGACGCCCCCAGCCCTGCCCCCCAGCCTGCCGTCCCGGCGGCGCAAGAAGCCGTTCCTCCGGCTCGGGAAACGGTCCAGACAACGCAGACCCGTTCGGTGGAACCGCCTGTGCCACCCGAGCCATCGCGGCGGGAAATCGACCAGTCCGTTCTGGGAATCCTGCGCGAGGAGGCAGAGCGCGAACGGCGCGCCCGCAAGCAGGAGGCGACCACCGAAACCTTCGCGGAACAGGCGGAACTCGGCCTCGACAGCGCACCGCAAAAACCCGCTCCCAGAACGGATATGCCCGACAGCGGGACAGGATGGAACGCGCAGGTGGATGCGCCCCCCGTGCCACCTTCCCAGTCGAAACGGGAGCGGCTGCCGGACATCGACCAGATCAACTCGACCCTCAGTGCCAGTTCCGATCGCGTGACCGACATGGCCGCGTGGAAACGGGAGAGGGATAGCAGACGCAGCAGTTTCCGCAGCGGCTTTCTTGGCGTGGTTGCGATTGCCGCCATGGTGATCGCGGTTTATGCCCTCGCCCCGCAGATCGCCGGCCTGCACCCGATGCTGGAGCCGCCGATGACGGCCTATGTCTCGGTCATCGACGGCGCGCGGGCCTGGATCAACGAGACCGTTCCGGCCCTAGTCGCACGCCTTGTCGACCAATTGCCCGCGACAACCGGCAACTGACACAAACAATGGCGCGTGCATCCAAAGGCACGCGCCCGCATTTTGTTGATTTCAAGCTTGGGCTTGACCGGATCGCGCCAGCCCTCTGCCCGTGTCGTCCCGGCAGGGGGTCGGCGATGAGGCCCTAGTTGATCCGCGCGACCACGTAATCGGCCAGATCGGTCAGCATGTCGCGGATTTCATGCTCCGGCAGATGGGTCAGTGCCTCTTTCGCCCGCGCCGACCAGTCGAGCGCCGCAGCGCGCGTGGCGTCGATGGTGCCGTGCTTGTCCATCAGGGCAAGCGCATGCTCCAGATCCCCGTCGCGCTGGTCGCCCTTCTCGATGGTGCGCAGCCAGAAGGCGCGTTCTTCCTCATCGGCCTTGTCGATGGCCTTGATGATCGGCAGCGTCAGCTTCCGCTCCCGGAAGTCGTCACCGACATTCTTGCCCGTCGCCGCGGTATCGCCGGCCACATCCAGCAGGTCGTCCACGATCTGGAAGCTGACCCCCAGCGCGTCGCCATAGGTGTGAAGCGCGCGAACCTTTTCGTCGTCCATTCCCGCGATGACGCCGCCCACTTCGGTAGCAGCGGCAAAGAGCGCGGCCGTCTTGCCGCGGATCACCTTGAAATAGATTTCTTCAGTGGTCTTCAGGTCGCGCGCAGCGGTCAGTTGCAGCACCTCGCCCTCAGCGATCACGGCGGCCGCATTCGACAGGATGTCCAGCACCTTCAGGTTGCCCGGCGCGACCATCAACTGGAACGACCGCGCGAACAGGTAGTCGCCCACCAGAACGCTGGATTTGTTGTCCCACAAGAGGTTCGCCGTGGGGCGCCCGCGCCGTTTGCCGCTTTCGTCCACCACGTCGTCATGCAGAAGGGTCGCGGTATGGATGAATTCCACCGTTGCGGCCAGATACAGGTGATAGGGGCCGTCATAGCCGCACATCCGCGCGGACGCGATGGTCAGCATCGGGCGCAGCCGCTTGCCACCGGCACTGATCAGATGCGCCGCGACCTCGTCGATGCGGGGCGCATGTTCCGAGGTCATCCGCTCGCGGATCAGCTTGTCGACCGCGGCCATTTCCTCGGACAACAGGGCGCCAAGGCGCTCATGCGGTTTTCTGACTGCGTCGTCCAAGCCCATCGCGGCCTCGTCTCGTTACTCGACAAAGGGAAAGATTTACCCTTAAGTCGCTGTCATGAAAGAACTGATCCGCACCAACGACCCGACGCTTATCGCCTACGCCACGGCGCTGCTTCAGGGCGAGGAGATAGACTGCTTTCAGATGGATGTCCACATGAGCGTGCTTGAAGGCTCAATAGGCGTTTTGCCGCGCCGGATCATGGTGGTGGACCGCGATCTGTTCCGCGCCCGCGCCGTTCTGCGCGACAATGGCATCGAGGTCAGCGAGGCCGGATAGGGTGACCGCAGCGGCGCTGACGCAGGATCGCTTTCTCGGGGGGCGCCTGCATATCTGGCAACCCAGGGACGGGTATCGCGCGGGGATCGACCCTGTCTTGCTGGCCGCCTCCGTCCCCGCCCGCGCGGGCCAAAGCATTCTTGAACTTGGCTGCGGCGTGGGCGTGGCAAGCCTGTGTCTCGGCGCGCGCGTGCCCGACCTGTCACTTTCCGGCGTCGAGCTTCAGCCCGACTATGCCGATCTCGCGCACCGAAACGCGGTTGAAAACGACATCGGCCTGATGGTTGTCACGGCCGATTTCACGCGGTTGCCAACGGTTCTCAAGGCGCAAAGCTTCGATCACGTCATCGCCAACCCACCCTATTTTCAGCGCGACCGGGGAACCGGGGCGCAGGACGCCGGGCGCGAAACCGCCCTGGGCGAGGAAACCCCGCTGCGGGACTGGATCGAAACCGCGACCCGGCGGCTTGTCCCCGGTGGCTGGCTGACGATGATCCAGCGGGCCGAACGCCTGCCCGACATGCTGAGCGCCCTGACGGATCGGTTGGGCAGTGGCGAGGTGTTGCCGCTTTCGCCCCGGCAGGACCGGGCGGCGAAGCTCGTGATTCTCAGGGCACGAAAAGGCGGGCGCGGCGCGTTTCGCCTGCACGCTCCGCTTGTCCTGCATGGCGGCACACACCACACACGAGATTGTGACAGCTACACCCCACAGATCACCGCGATCCTGCGTCAGGGCGCCGCGGTGAAATGGCCGGCTTGACAAATCCGGTTAAGCTTTATTGCCAACGTTTCAAGGAGGTGACACGACTCGATTTTCGTGCTGCACTGTAATGGTTGCATGACACCATGAGAGGAGCATCGACCATGAATCTGAGTTCGCATCTGCAGGAGCTTCGCAGAAAGCATCAGACTCTCGCGCAACAGGTGGAACAAGCGCAACGCGCGCCCGCCGTAGACGACCTTCAGGTCGCAGAACTCAAAAAGGAAAAGCTTCGTCTCAAGGATCAGATCGAGAAACTGTCTCAGGCCTGACACGCCCATGTGCGCTGGCCCATGCGGCCAGCGCCGCCCCACCGGTGATCAACAGGGCTGCACCGAAAAGAACAGGCGTCGGGCGCGCGATGCCCACGCCGACCAGAACGAGGGTAGACAGAAGCGGCGCGGCATAGCTCGCCACCCCCAAAAGCTGAATGTCCCCACGCTTCACCCCGATATCCCAGACATAGAAGGCCAGACCGACCGGCCCAAGCCCCAGGGCAAGCACGCTGAACCAGCCAAGCATGTCTTGCGGCCAGACCGTCGTCTCAAACGCCAGATGCAACGGCAGGGAAAGTGCCGCGGTCAACAGGCAGAAGACGGCGACGCTTGCCGTGGGGATGTCGCCCAGCCGCCGCGACAGAACCGAGTAGCTGGACCATGTCAACGCGCATAGCGCCGCCAGCCCGTATCCCGGCAGGGCAGCCGCGTCGAACCCGGTCAAACCCTGTGCAACGATCAGCGCGGCCCCGACGAACCCGGCCAGCCCGCCGACGATATGACCCGCCCGCAACCGCTCTCCGGGCAGGAGCCCCGAGAACAGAACGATCAGCAACGGCCAGAGATAGGCGATCAACCCCGCCTCCGCCGCGGGCGCCAGCCTGAGCGCCGAAAAATAGAGGGCGTGATACCCGAAAAGCCCCGCCGTGCCGAAGACGTAGACCCTCAGCGGGATCCGGACCAGCGCCCGCACCTCGCCCGAGACCACCACCCAGATCAGCCCGATCGCCCCACCGATGGCGAAACACAGCGCGTTAAGCTGCAAGGGCGGCACAGGGGCAGAGCCGACTGTGAACAGCGCCAGCAGCGCCCAAAGCAGGACGGCGGCAAATCCGATGGCTGTGGCACGAAGGCGGGTCATGGCGTGGCCTTATCCGCCCCGGCCCGCTGATGCCAGAGGCCAACGCGCGCAGCCTGCGACGCCAGGAGACAAGCGCATGCAAAAGGGCCGGCCCCGCAGGACCGGCCCGGATCGTTTCAAGTAACGGCGGTTAAACGAAGAACTGGCCGCCATTGGCCGAGATCGTCGAGCCATTGATGAACTCGGCGTCGTCCGAGGCGAGGAACGCCACGCAGCGCGCGATTTCCTCGGGCTCGCCCAGGCGCCCGGCCGGGATCTGGCCGATGATCGCTTCGCGCACCTTTTCCGGCACCGCCATCACCATCTCGGTGGCGATATAGCCGGGGCAGACCGCGTTGGCGGTGATGCCGAACCGCGCGCCTTCCTGCGCCAGCGACTTGACGATGCCCAGATCGCCCGCCTTGGTCGCGGCATAGTTCACCTGCGCGAACTGGCCCTTCTGCCCGTTGATCGAGGAAATCACGATCACACGGCCGAACTTGCGCTCGCGCATACCGGGCCAGATCGGGTGGACGGTGTTGAAGACACCGGTCAGGTTGGTGTCGATCACTTCCTGCCACTGTTCGGGGGTCATCTTGTGGAACGGTGCATCGCGGGTGATGCCCGCATTGGCCACGACCACGTCGATGGGGCCCAGATCGGCCTCGACCTTCTCGATGCCTTCCTTGGACGCGGCATAGTCGCCCACGTTCCACTTGTAGGTCTTGATGCCGGTCTCGGCGGTGAAGGCCGCAGCCTTTTCATCGTTGCCGGCATAGGTGGCGGCAACGGTATAGCCTGCGTCTTTCAGCGCCTTGGAGATGGCCGCGCCGATGCCGCGGCTGCCGCCGGTGACGAGTGCAACTCTGGACATGATTCCTCCGGGATGATCATTCGTTAATCCGCAACGTTGTTACGGAATATAAAAAGGGCGCGCAACAATATTGCGCGCCCGTCATTTCGCGGATCACCGCTTACGGGCGTTCCAGACACATGGCGACACCCATGCCGCCGCCGATGCACAGCGTGGCGAGACCTTTCTTGGCGTCGCGGCGCTTCATCTCGAACAGCAGGGTGTTGAGGATACGCGCACCCGAGGCGCCGATCGGGTGACCGATGGCGATCGCGCCGCCGTTCACGTTCACGACCTCGGGGTTCCAGCCCATGTCCTTGTTCACGGCACAGGCCTGCGCGGCGAACGCCTCGTTGGCCTCGACCAGATCCAGATCCTCGGCCTTCCAGCCAGCCTTTTCCAGCGCCTTGCGCGACGCCGGGATCGGGCCGGTGCCCATGATCGAGGGGTCGAGACCCGCCGTCGCGTAGGAGACGATGCGCGCCAGCGGCTCCAGCCCGCGCTTCTCGGCCTCTTCGGCCGACATCAGAAGGGCGCCGGCAGCACCGTCATTGATGCCAGAGGCGTTGCCCGCGGTGACAGAGCCGTCCTTGGCGAAGGCCGGGCGTAGTTTCTGCATGTTCTCGATGGTGGCGCCGTGACGGATGTATTCATCGGCGTCGACAACGATATCGCCCTTGCGGTTGGGCACGGTAACCGAGACGATTTCGTCCTGGAACTTGCCGGCCTTCTGGGCGGCCTCGGCCTTGTTCTGCGATGCCAGCGCGAATTCGTCCTGCTGCTCGCGGCTGATCTGCCACTGCTCGGCGACGTTCTCGGCGGTCTGGCCCATGTGATAGCCGTTGAAGGCATCCCACAGACCGTCCTTGATCATGGCGTCGATGAACTTGACGTCGCCCATCTTGTGGCCGGCGCGCAGATGCGCAACGTGGGGGCAAAGCGTCATGTTTTCCTGGCCACCGGCCGCGACGATCGCGGCATCGCCCAGCATGATGTGCTGTGCGGCAAGCGCAACCGAACGCAGGCCCGATCCGCAAACCTGGTTGATGCTCCACGCGGCCGATTCGATGGGCAGGCCGGCATTGATATGGGCCTGACGGGCCGGGTTCTGCCCCTGCCCGGCGGTCAGGACCTGACCGAGAATGGTCTCGGAAACCTCCGACTTGTCGATTCCCGCGCGCTCGACCAGAGCTTCCAGCATCACCTTGCCCAGATCATGGGCCGGGACGGTCGCGAACGATCCGTTGAAGCTGCCGACCGGCGTCCGTGCGGCAGATACGATAACGACATTGGTCATGGGTAAGGTCCTTCTCCCCTCGGGTGCATGTCGGCGCGCACTATAGGGATGCAGTCGCAGAAATACAGCCCCCTCGACCGGGATCAGATCCTTACCATCATAGGGTTGCGATCGCGCCGCACCGCAGCGAGATTATCAGGCGAGGCGCTTTTCACCGCCCTCGCGCCACGGCGGCACCAGCGACGGCGCCCCGAAGGCATAGCCTTGCATGCAGTCGATACCGGCCTTTGTCAGCCATGCGGCATCGCTTGCGGTCTCGACATTCTCGGCCACCGTATACATGTCGAAATGCCGGGCAATCGCAATCATCGCCTCTGTCAGCACCTGCATGTCGGCGTCATGCTCGATGCCCGTGATGAATTTCCCGTCGATCTTGAGAATGTCGAAGCGGAACTCTCGCAGATAGCTCATCGAGGTCTGGCCGGAGCCGAAGTCATCCAGCGCAAAGGCGATTCCCTTCGCCTGCATGTCCTTGATGAACGTGCTGACAAGATCGGGCATCACCATGGCGGACGTCTCGGTAATCTCAAGGATCAGACGTTCTGCCGCGGTCGTATCGCGTTCCAGCCCCTCCTTGAGCGTGGCAACCCAGTCAGGATAGCCGATGGACCGCGCCGACATGTTGATGGACAGGCGCAGATCGGGCGCCTCTGCCAAAGCGACAAGCCCCATTTCAAGCGAGAGGCAATCCAGAACGCGGCCGGCCTCGGTGGGTTCCACGGGTTCGATGAAATCGCGCGCGGGGATCACCCGGCCCGTCTCGTCCATAACGCGGGCCAGTCCCTCGTAGAACGCAATGCGGCCGTTTTCGAAGGCCTGCACGACCGGCTGAAACGCCAGCATGAGTTCACGCCGTTCGATTGCCCGGCAAACCGTCTCGACGGTCTTGCGGTCATAGCCTCCAAGCGAGGTCGGGATCGGAATGCTCTTTCCGATCCGACCGCTGGCGTTCGTTTCCATGTCATCACGCGGCATCGCGTTCCTCCGAGTGCGCCATGACGTAATGACGCCACAGCCGTTAAATCGCGGTGAACATTCGTATTTGATTACAAATTGGCGTAAATTTGCCCTTGGCTGGGAAATGTCGGGATCTGGGCCGGAACCGACCGGCTTTGCGGAACCAGAAGCATGGCTTTTGGACCAGTTCGGCGCGCAGACACAGCGCGGGGGAACGTGGACGGCAATGAAACCGTTGTTCCGGGAAGGCTGGGCATGACGGCGCCCATACGGACCAGGCAGGCGCAGCATCCTGAAAGAAAAGAACAATCTTCACGGGCCACCGGACAGAAGAGCCGGGCACACGATACTGGCCCCGATACGGGGGCCACGGCTGTGGCGACTGGCTGGAGCACACCGCCTTCCGACATCGAAATGGCCAGGACGCGGTCATCGGCCTTGGCACAGCCGGGGGCAGACGGGAACACGTGAAAAATATCCGGATTTTCCGCGCATACATGCGGGCAAGCAGCACCGGCAGAATCACTCGCGACCGTCGACAAGCGACCTGCAAAGGACCCGGCCTTTGGGTCAAAGCCCCCCTGCCCGGCAAACGGCCCAACGCGCCACCAAGTAGAAACCGATCCGTGCCTGCCTTCTATGTGCCGGGCCTCTGGCACACCGCCCGACCGACCCCGTCCGGCCGGGGCAAGTTGGCATGGGCGGTGGCGATCTCGCCCAGACGCTGCGCGATCTTGGGGGCCGGTGGGGCCGAGCGCCGGGTTTCAAGACTGACATGCAGCAGCAGATGTTCCCCCGTCGCCAGAAGCGTGTCACCCGAATACATCTGGTGGAACAGGTGCATCTTCTTGCCCGCGCCATTCAGGCAGATCGTCTCCACCCGGAATTTCGCACCGGCATGGACCTCGGCCAGATGCCGGATATGGGTCTCTGCGGTGAAATAGCTGCCGCCCGTGGCGATGTAGTCTGCATCGCAGCCAATGATTTCCATGAACCGGTCGGTCGCGTCGGCAAAGGCGTAGAGATAGCGGGACTCGGTCATGTGACCGTTATAGTCCGTCCAGTCCAGCGGCACGGCCCGATCCTGCGTGGCGATAGGGCGGGTGATGTCGATGACCTCGGCTTCGGCCCCGGCGTCGTGGGCGTTCAGATGCGCCCCCGCCTCCGCACCGGTCCATTTCAACGCGCGCAGAACGCCGACGAGGTTCGTGTCGCGCTGCCGTTCCAGTTCCGCAACGGAGCGCGCGCCGGACTGGGCCTCCGACTGGTCAGCAATCTTGCGGGCCAGATCCTCTGTCAGATCGGGAACATCGATCAGATGACTCCAAGGCGCCGCCAGGCTTGACCCGACGCGGCTTTGGAAATCGGCTTTGCCCGGTTCGCCGCCGTCGATCCGACCGCTCTCGAACACCCCCATCTGCGCCCAGCTGAGCCCGATGCCCAGCCGGATCGCCTCGTCTATCTCGCCGGTCGTGGCGATGTCGTCCTTGACCAGCCACAAGGCCTCGCGCCGGACGGTTTCCAGCAGACGGGTCGCGATATGGCCGTCGATCTCATGCCGCACCGGCAGCGGCACCATGCCGATCCCGGTCAACACCCCGCGGGCCCGCCGGATCAAGGTTGCCGGTGTATCGCGCGTGGCAACCAGTTCGACCAGCGGCAGCAGGTAGACCGGGTTCACCGGATGCGCGACCAGCACCGGGCCACCATGCCCCCCCTGCCCCCGTAGGGCGGACGGCGTGAACCCCGCGGTCGAGGAGGCTAGGATGGCATCGCGCCCGCAATGTTCCTGCACCTTCTGGTAAAGCGTCCGCTTCAGGTCCAGCCGTTCGGACACGCTCTCCTGAATCCAGTCTGCTCCGGTCACGGCCTTGGAGATCGTCTCGACCACGACGACCTCGCCCTCCGGCAGAAGTGGCGTGTCGTAGAGCCCCGGCATGGCCCGGCGGGCATTGTCCAGAACCTGTTGCAGCCGCGCGATCGCTTCCGGCGCGGGGTCGAAGACGCGAACCTGCCAACCCATCAGGGCAAAGCGCGCGGCCCATCCCCCACCGATCGTCCCTGCGCCAAGGATCGCGGCCACACCGGTCATCTCTGCACCCCCAATGCGCCTTTGGGGAGGGAATATGCGGCCCCGAACGCACAGTGGCGCACCCGGCAAAGGCGCCGGTTTCGCACGTCATCCCATCCGGTTGCGGCGCGAGTAACGGGCACCCCCCGGTTCTTCGACAGCAGCATGAAGTTCCCCAAGGCCAGCGCGGGCATCATGCCCGACGGCAAATCCCCAGCAAACCTTTCAGCCCCGGCGGCGCCACTTCCGCACAAAACCGTCTCAAGACTGCAACGAGCGGCCTTCGCGCAAGCGGGGCAGTGCCCTGCTCCGTCAGGTTCAGAACGGCATCGGATGGGCCTTGTGGGCGATGGCGATGTCGGACAACAGATCGTCGTACAGGGTGACATCCGCCGCACCAAGCGCACGCTCCAACTGCGTGACCGAGGTGGCACCGATGATCGGCACAACGGGGAACGGCCGGCTCATCACGAAAGCGATGGCCATCTGCACCGGGTCAAGCCCGTGATGCTGCGCCAGCCCCATATATGCCGACACCGATTCCCAGACCCGCGGCGTGATCCGGCCGTTCAGGTCCGGCTGGTGCATCCGGCGCGACCCGTCGGGGGTGACATCGCCCGCGTATTTCCCGGTCAGAAGCCCAGCAGCCAACGGTGCCCATGCCAAGAGCGTGACATCCTCGTTCACGCCAAGCTCTGCCAGATCGGTGTCATACAGGCGGCATAGCAGCGAATACTCGTTCTGGATCGACTGCACGCGCGGCAGGCCTTTTTCCTCGGCCAGTCGCAGCCATTGCGCGGTGCCCCAGGCGCTTTCGTTGGACAGACCGAAATGGCGGATCTTGCCCTCGGTCACCAGATCACCCAGCGTTTCGAGGCATTCAACCATATTCGCCAGCGTGGCCTCGCGGTTCTGACCGGACGGGTCGTAGCCCCAGTGCTTGCGGAAGTGGTAGGATCCCCGGTTCGGCCAATGGAACTGGTAGAGATCAATATAGTCCGTGCGCAGGCGGCGGAGCGACCCCTCGATCGCCTCCCGGATCGTCTCGGGCGAGATGCCTTCGCCCTTGCGCACGAAACCGCCGTTGGGGCCCGTGATCTTGGTGGCGATGATCATGTCCTTGCGCCGCCCCGAGCTTTGGAGCCAGTTGCCGATGATACGCTCGGTGCGCCCGACCGTTTCCTCCCGCACGGGCGCCACCGGGTACATCTCGGCGGTATCGATGAAGTTCACGCCATGCTCATAGGCCATTTCGATCTGGGCGTGGGCCTCATCCTGATCGTTCTGGCTGCCCCACGTCATGGAGCCCAGACAGATCCCTGACACCTGGATCCCGGTGCGACCCAAATTCACTTTCTTCATGGCCAACCTCTGTTTCGGGTGTTTCCGGTTCGGCAACAGAGTTATCGGTCAAGAATTAAAGAACAACCCCCAAATCACGGACGAATATAGCTAAATCCACGCTCTTGCAGTTCGATCAGCCGAACCACCCCGGAAGGCACGATCTTGGCTTCGTCCAGAAGCGCGATGTCGTGCCCGGCCTTCGCGCTCATCTTGGCATAAGTGTTGCCGCAGGCCGAGAAGGACAGGTTCTCCATCTCAAGCGACATGGTCGCGATCCGGTCGGCCACAGGGCTTTTGCCGGGAATGTACATGACCAGGCCGGGCCCGTAGGCGACCACCTCGACCACAACGTCGTCCCCGTGGTCCTTGTAGTAGTTCGTCAGGTTCACAACGTTGTTGAGGGCCATGTTCATCACCTGCGCGTCGTTCTGGTTCACATGAAGCGCGATATGATGGGTTTCGGCCTTGGCCACAGCCACCGTCCCAAGGGCCAGAAGCCCCGCCAGTGCGAGTTCTTTCATCGATGCGTCCTCCCTGTTCGCCGGATCAGGGTAACAGATTTTCGTCACCCGCCATAAGGAAAGCATCATTGAGAACATATGGGGAACATTTTATCCTGTCGCCATGACCGCCCCGATTCTGACCCGCCTGCCCCACCGCGACCGTCCGGGGCTGACCGTGCTTGGCACATTGCCCTTCCCGCAGGGGCGTGCGCATGAGGTCTGCGGCCCCTCCCGCCACATGCTGGCGCTGATCCTGGCGGCGGCTGCAACGGGCCCGGTGCTTTGGATCGCCTCTGCCTGGGTGGCAGAGCGGCTTTATCCCGACGCGGTCGCGCAATGGATGGCGCCGGGGCGGCTGATCTTCGTCCATCCCGGGCGCGCCGATGACCTGTTGTGGAGCATGGAAGAGGCGTTGCGCTCCGGCACCGTGCCCGTTGTGGTGGCAGACCTGCCCGAACCGCCCCCGCTGACCCCGGTCCGGCGGCTGCATCTGGCGGCAGAGCAGGGCGCGGGCAAGGGCGGCCCGGCGCCGCTGGGGCTGATCCTGACACCGGGCGAGGGTGGCGCGGCCGGTGTGGAAACCCGCTGGCACATGGCGCCCTGCCATGCGCCGGGCCGCACCGAATGGTACCTGGAACGCCGCCGGGCGCGCACCGCCCCGCCCCGGGCCTGGCGCTTGCAGGCAAGGGGCGGGCGTCTGTCCCTTGCCCCTGCATCGATAACGGCCTGAACACGCCCCGGCCCGCCGGCACGTCCGGATTCCGCACTGCCCCTCTGGCCAGCGCTCGGCTACAAGGAAGGGGCCATGCGCCTGCTTTTCTCCCTCGCGGCCCTGTTCCTGTCGGTCATCCTGCTGCAACTGTCCTCGGCCGGGGTCGGGCCGCTCGATGCGCTTTCGGGTCTGGCCTTGGGCTTTTCCACGGCCGAGGTCGGTCTGTTGGGCTCGGCGCATTTCCTGGGCTTCTTCATCGGCTGCTGGTGGGCGCCGCGCCTGATGGGGGCGGTCGGCCACAGCCGCGCCTTCGCCGCCTTCACCGCCACCGGGGCGATGGGTCTGATCGCCCACATGATGATCGTCGACCCCATCGCCTGGGCGGGGATGCGCGTGGCCACGGGCCTGTGCATCGCGGGATGCCACACCGCGATTGAATCCTGGCTGAACGCCCGGCTGCCCAACGCGATACGGGGCCGCGCCATGGGCAGCTACCGGATCACGGAAATGGGCGCCTCGCTTTCCGCGCAACTCCTGATCGGGGTGCTGCCCCCTGCGGCCTATGTCTCCTACAACCTGCTGGCGCTGCTCTGCGTCGCGGCCCTTCTGCCGCTGACCGTCACGCCCCTGCGCCAGCCGCAATTGCCCATCGCGCCGCGCCTGCGCCCCGGCCTTGCGATCCGGCGTTCGCCGCTGGCGACCGTGGGTGTGATCGTGGCCGGGCTGTCGGCGGCCGCCTTTCGCATGGTCGGCCCGGTTTACGGGCAGGCCGTCGGCCTGCGGCCCGATCAGATCGGCCTGTTTCTTGCGGCCTTCGTGGCCGGCGGGGCGCTTGCGCAATATCCCGTGGGCGCGCTTGCCGACCGGTTCGACCGGCGCCGCGTACTGATCGGCCTGTCGCTCGCCGCCATTGCCACCTGCGCCATCACGGTTGCCGTCAGCGCCGGGGGCACCGCCGCCGTGTTCCTGTCCTCCACCCTGTTCGGGGCCGCCAGTTTCCCGGTCTACTCGGTCTCCACCGCCCATGCCCATGACTGCGCCAGCGACGACGAACGTGTCGATCTGTCCGCGGCCATGCTGTTCTTCTTCGCCGTGGGGGCCATCGCCTCGCCGCTGGTGGCCTCCGGCCTTGTCGCGCAGCACGGACCGGCCGCGCTTTTCGGGCTGATCGCAGCGGGCCATGCCGGGCTTGTGCTGTTCGGTTTGACCAGCATGCGCATCCGCGCTGCCGGCGCACGAACGCCCTATGTCTGGACGCCGCAGACCTCATTCCTCGTCGGCCGGCTGATCAAGCCCGGCCGCGACCATGGCGAGGACGAGACCCGCTAGCCATCGCCAAAACCATCCGCTAAACGGAGCCGCACCCCCGGGAAGAAGGCAACCGCAGATGGCACGTATCCTCATCACCTCGGCGATCCCCTACATCAACGGGATCAAGCATCTGGGCAACCTCGTCGGCAGCCAGTTGCCCGCCGACCTTTACGCCCGTTACATGCGCGCCCGCGGGCACGAGGTGATGTTCCTGTGCGCCACCGATGAACACGGCACCCCCGCGGAACTGGCCGCGGCGAAAACGGGTGAGCCCGTGGCCGACTATTGCGCCCGCATGCACATGGTTCAGTCGGAACTGGCCCAAGGGTTCCGGCTGTCCTTTGACCATTTCGGCCGGTCCTCCAGCCCGCAGAACCACAAGCTGACCCAGTATTTCGCGGGCCGGCTGGCGGACAACGGCTTTATCGAGGAGGTGACCGAAAAACAGGTCTACTCCAACGCCGACGGCCGGTTCCTGCCCGACCGGTATATCGAGGGGACCTGCCCGAATTGCGGCTATGAAAAGGCCCGCGGCGACCAGTGCGAGAACTGCACCAAGCAGCTTGACCCCACCGACCTGATCGAGCCGCGTTCGGCAATCTCGGGCTCTACCGATCTGGAAGTGCGCGAGACCAAGCACCTGTATCTGCGCCAGTCCGCCCTGAAAGGCGAACTGGAGGCCTGGATCGACAGCAAGACCGACTGGCCGGTGCTGACGACCTCGATCGCCAAGAAATGGCTGCACGATGGCGACGGGCTGCAGGACCGCGGAATCACCCGCGACCTGAACTGGGGCATCCCCGTCAGGAAGGGCGAAGAGGACTGGCCGGGGATGGAGGGCAAGGTCTTCTATGTCTGGTTCGACGCGCCCATCGAATACATTGCCGCCTCTGCCGAATGGGCCGAGGCCAACGACAAGTCCGACGCCGACTGGCGCCGCTGGTGGCGCACCGATGAAGGCGCGGACGACGTGCGATACGTTCAGTTCATGGGCAAGGACAACGTGCCCTTCCACACCCTGTCCTTCCCCGCCACCATCATGGGCTCCCGCGATCCGTGGAAGCTGGTCGACTACATCAAGTCGTTCAACTACCTGAACTACGATGGCGGGCAGTTCTCCACCAGCCAGGGCCGCGGCGTGTTCATGGATCAGGCGCTGTCGATCCTGCCCGCCGATTACTGGCGCTGGTGGCTGTTGTCCCACGCCCCGGAAAACTCCGACAGCGAGTTCACCTGGGAGAACTTCCAGGCCAGCGTGAACAAGGACCTCGCCGACGTTCTGGGCAATTTCGTCAGCCGCGTCACGAAATTCTGTCGGTCGAAATTCGGCGAGGTGGTGCCCGAAGGCGGTGCCTATGGCGACCGCGAAAACGAACTGATCGACGATCTGTATATCCGCCTGCGGGCGTATCAGGAGCATATGGAGGCCATCGAGGTCCGCAAGGCCGCAGCAGAATTGCGCGCGATCTGGGTCGCGGGCAACGAATACCTGCAGGCCGCCGCGCCGTGGTCTGAATTCAAGACCAACCCCGATGCCGCCGCCGCAATCGTCCGCTTCTCGCTGAACCTCATCCGGTTTTACGGGGTTTTGTCGTCGCCCTTCCTTCCCGATGCCAGCGCGACCATGCTCAAGGCCATGAACAGCGATGACGACACCTGGCCCGAGGATCTGGTCGCTGCCCTCGACACGCTGAAACCCGGCCACGCCTTCACCGTGCCGGACGTGATGTTCGGAAAGATTACCGATGAAGAGCGCGAAGGCTGGCAGGCGCAGTTCGCGGGGGCGCGCGCCTGACCCCCTGCCATAGGGCGCGGGAATGGCGGCACCGGTGATGTTCTAGCCAAGGGAAGGGACAGGGTCGCCCCCGTCCCTTCTGCTTGGTCAAAATACCTGACGCCCCGGGCGACGGCCCTGCCCCGCTCAGGCGGCGCAGGGCATCTCTCGCCGGGTGGCCACGGCCGACAGGGTCCGCTCGAACTCTCCCAGGTCCACGGGCTTGGCGATCAGGCCTGCGATCTTGCCAGGGGCGACGCGCGGATCGGTCAGGCGGCGGGCCAGCGCCGTGATCAGGATCACCGGAAGATCGGGCACGGTCCGGCCCAGTCGTTCGACAAGGTCCCCGCCATTCATTCCGACCATGTCATAGTCGGAAATGATCGCGGTCCACGCCTCGGGTTCTTCCTCGATCACATCGAGCGCGACTTCGGGCATCTCGCAGAACGCGACCTCTGCCCCGCGGCTTTCCAGATAGGCCTGCAGAACCTCGCCCACCTGAAGATCATCGTCGATGATCAGGAAGCTCTGGCCGCTGAGGTCCTCCAGCGGTGGGGCGTCCGCCGAAAGGTCGATCTCGGCCCCCGCATCTTCCAGCGGCCAGTAGACGACAAAGCTTGAGCCCTCGCCGGGGGTGCTGTGCACTTCAACCCCGCCGCCGGCGCTCCGGCTTTCCAGGGCAACCATGGTCAGGCCGAGCCCGGTACCCCGCGCGCCTTTCGTCGTGAAGTGCGGCTCGAATATCTGTGCCATCGTGTCGGCATCCATGCCCGAACCGGTATCGGCCACTTCGACCCGGGCATAGCGTTGCCCCGCCCCCAGCATGCCGACGCTCAGGGCGCGGGCATGGGGGACAGCCTCGACCGTCACCGACAGGTCGATCTCGCCCCCTTCCGCCGGCATCGCGTCGGCGGCATTCAGGATGAGGTTGACGCAGATCTGGTTCAGCGTTCCGGGATCGCCCCGCAGCAGCATCAGTTCATCTTCCATCCCGACATCGAGGGAGACATTGGACGGCAGCGAGGCCCCCATCATCGTCGTCACGTCCGACAACGCCATGTGCAACTCGAACGCCGTCATCTCGGGCTCCCCCCCGATGTCGAGCAGTCGATTGACCAGCCGGGCTGCACGCTCCCCTGCGGTCAGGATCCGGCGGGCATGGTCGCGGCCGGTTTCCCCGGTGTTGCCGTCCATGCGGATCATGCTGGCCGACCCGTGGATCACCGACAGAAGGTTGTTGAAATCATGCGCGATGCCCGCGGCCAACTGGGTCAGGGCCTCCTGCTTCTGGGCCCGGGCCAGCGCACCACGAAGCTGGTTCTGGCGGTTCTCCTCCGCCAGGCGTTCAGTGATGTCGCGCAGGATCAGCACCGCCCTGCCGCCATCAAGTGTAGAGCGCGTGATCTCATGCGTCCTGGGCGCCCCATCGCGTGCGCATTTGCACTCGATCACCTGCTTGCCGTCGCCTTCTTCCGGCGCTGTCACGTAGTGACTGCGCCAGTCAAGGGTGCGCGCATCATTGGCCCGGGAATAACCCAGCATCGCGCTGGCAGAGCCGTTCATGTAGACGATCCGCTCGTCCTCATCCAGCAGCACGATCCCGTCGAAGGTCGCCTCGATCGCCGCAAGCCGTTGGCGCAGCAGGGCCTCCATCTTCTTGACGCGTGTGATCTCGGTCGCGGTCAGGACCAACGTTCCATCGACATCGCGACGGCAGCGCAGCAGATAGGACTTGCCGTTGGCCAGGGTGATATCGGTGCTCTGTTCGAACCGCGCGATTTCGCGCAACGCGTGGAACGATGGCAAGGTCGATGTCCCGACAACGGGTGTCAGATGGGTGATGTGGCAACCGCGGTTCTTGCCGAAGGAACTGGCGACCTCCCAGTCGGCGCCGGGGGCGGGAAAGGCCACGCGCATCGCATCGTTCGCCAGAAGCACCTCTCCCTCCTCCGACAGCAGAAGGAAGGCATCCTCGGTCATGGTCAGGGCTTGCGTCATCCGCTTGCGCAGCTTGTCGCGTTCCAGTTCCGCCTCTACCCGCGCAGAGACATCGGTTTGCGTAGCCACAAGATGGGTGGAGTTCCCGGCGGCGTCGCGGACGGGGAACAGCGTCAGCTCGTTCCAGAACGGCTCGCCATCCTTGCGCCGGTTGCGCAGCAGGAACTGACCTTTCGACCGGTTCTGGACAGCTTCGCGAAGCCGGGCCCGCTCTGTCGCGTCGAGACGTTCGTCGCTCAGGAAACGGCAGTTCTTCCCGACGACCTCGTCCGCGGTATAGCCGGTCAAGTCCTCGAAGGCGCGATTGACATAGACCAGCGGGTCGCCATTCCCGCTGGTGTCGGTGATCGCGAACCCGGCAGAGGCGCCCTCGATCACGGCGGCAAGAAGGGCATTGTCGGCGGCAAGGCGTGCGGTTTCAAGCGCCGGTGCGAACAGCCGGGCCAGGCGCGTCACCAGCCGCATATGGGACGGCGTGAACATTGCGCGGTTCGGGCCAAAGCACAGCAGCGCCCGTTGCCGCCCATCCTCGGCCGGTTCAAGCGGGGTGCACACCATGCTGAGATACGCCGCGGTGTCGAAGCTGCCGGCCAAATCCCCAAGCGCGGAAAGATCCGCGACATTGCGGGCGCGGGACAGCATGGGCGCGGGCAGCGCGAGAGTCTTGCCGCGATCCACATCATCGGTGCCGATCAGCACGCACGCAATGTCGTCGGCGCCTTGCTCAACGATGACGGAGGTTGCCGCGCCCGTCGCCGCGTTGAGAGAGCCAAACAGCGACGCCACCGCAAGAGCGGGCGATTTCGCACGGGCATACCCCTCGATCGCGGACAAAAGGCCAGACGTCTCCTGGTGGGCTTGCCGTTCGCGGTCCCGCAGAACCTGAAGTTCGAGAAGGGACTCACGCAGACGTTCGTCGTTTTCCATTACCATGCTCCCAACTCCTCCTTCGAAAACACAACACAGGAAATCATCAGGTTGCCGTGCCGGTTGCCCGAGCTCAGGATCGGCCCCTGTTCACCGAAGGTGAAAACCCCGGCGAATGGTACATTCGGGATCGCCTCGCGGACGCCGCCGACCACGTCGCCGATCCGGTCGCGCACGCTCAGCATGCACCCGGCGCAATAGACCACCAGCGCCCCGGCAATACTGTCGGGATCAAGCCCACCGGCCTTGGCGGCAAGGTCCGCCACCCGAGCCGCACGCGACGTCAGCCCCGAGACCGACCCCGTCATCTGCGTCAGCCGTTCCCCTTCGGCCACATCGGCGAAAAGCTCCAGTCCGCCATCGGCATCGACCACGCTGGGATGGGCCAGAATGTAGAATGGAACATCCGCAACGCGGTGCGTTTCCCGGCCCAGCGGCCAGAACGCGCTATCGCTGAGGATCGACCGGGGCCGCGATGTGTCCCCCGCCTTTGAAATCAGTCCGCCGGTCCAGTCATCATAGACCTCGGCCGCGGGCCGCCCGTCGATTTCCAGCACCCGCCGCCCCGCGACCCGGGTGACGATGCCGCTGTTCCCGGTCGGCGCATAGCCGTTCTGGTAGGCCATCGACACCTCGCAGGACGGGTAAAGCACCCCGACCGCCACGCCCCGGCTCGTCCGCTTCCCCTCGGCGAAGATGAACCACTCCCCCGCAACGCTGTTATCCGCCGCGCTGCCACCGAGGATCGGCGTTTCACTGCCGACGACGCTTTCGATACCCTTCAGGACCGCCTCTTCCTCGCCCGGCGTGCCATAGACCCAGACAAGACCGGGCCGTTCGCCCGGCCGCGCCGCATCCCGGATTGCCGCCAGCGTGGCGTCGCGCGCGGCCTGTTCCGGCTGCGTCTCGGCCGTGTCGCCGAAGGAACGCAACGCAGCCCCGTAAGAACCTTTCGCGTCGCGAATACTAAAGATGGCGCCGCCCGCCATTCCCCCATCGGTGATCGCGCCCTGGCAGGAGCTTCCGCCAATAAGAACCGTGCCGCGGCGGCTGGCGCAGGCCAAGGCGCTCGACGGGTCCATCGTCGCGTTCAGATGCAGCAGACAGAAGGTGCGATCTTCCTCATCCGCCATCAGCGATGCGACATGGCAATCGAGGTCCTGCTGGGTTTCAAACGGGAGGACGGAAATCTGCATCTGCTTCACTCGCTCACTTGCCCGTCCGAAGCAGCCTTGCACAACGATCCGGGCGCTACCCTGACCGCGCAGAACATGCGTTCCGTGAACCGGAGGCCGATGCGCTGCACGTCATGGTGGAAAGCTAGTCACACCCTCGGGCGGCAACGTGGCAGAAAGGAGCGAAGAATAAGAAAATTTGAACCGAATTGCCGGCGCTCCGCCGCGGCGGCTTGAACATCCGCGCTCAGCCGCGGGACATCTTCATCATCGCCGCCTCGAACTGGCTCCACGTCATCGTGGCGCGGTTTCCGGCATAGCCGTGATAGTGGGATTTACCGCTGGAAGTCGGCAAGCCCGCCCATATCTTGGCAAGGTTGTTCATGAACGCCTGCCGCCCCATCCGGCCAGCGGCATAGTCGCTCAGCCCCGCCTCTTCCAGCAGCAGATCGGCCAGCCTGTCCTGAAGCTGGGGCGAGAACACGACGCCTTCGCTGACCCCCAGATCCCGGACCAGACGCCGCAAGGTTGCCGGGATGAACTGATAGCGCCCGATGGCATGCGGCTGCCCGGGCGTGTTGTCGATCCAACGATAGATTTCGGCGATGGTCATGCGGGTGGGCAGCTTTGCAGGCCGGCGTGTCGCCCCGTGCTGCACGGCATCATAGCCGCGGCGGCCTGCCTCTGCCCGGCCGATCAGGTGGCGGATACGTTCGGCAAGAACAGCCTTTGCCCCGGTGGGCGTCAGTGCGTCGAGGATGGCCGCGCGGGTCGCGCCATCGGCGTCGAACTCCCGTTCCGGCAGGGGGGCGAACAAACTGCCGCCTTCCCGCCCCGCGAAAAGGCTGGCCCCGGCGGCCGGGGGCGCGGCAACGGAGACAGGCTGCGACGCGGGAACCAGGGTTTCGGGGCCGCGGGAAAAGGCAGAGGCCGAGAAAAGGCTCATCTGCTCCGCGGACACGGGGGCAGCCCACCCGGCAAAAACGTATGCAAAGGCGAGTATCAGCGACCCGGTTCGCGCGATCATGACTACCTCGTTCTGAGTGCAGGACGTGCGGCCGAAGATCGGGGCGGCCGGTTCATATTTGGTTTCTCCGGATCATCGCAGCCGTGCGGAAAACAGAGGGTTTGGCGAAAACTCTAACGACCCAAAGGCGACGCCACGTCCTTCGCCGTGAAATGCAGCCTTGAACCGGCCCGCCATCCAGCTAAGCCTTTCGGGGAAACGGAGGCTCTATGACCAATCCCCTTCTCGCGCCGCGCACGGCGCCGTTCGATCTGCCCGATTTCGCCGCATTCGCCGACGACCAGTTCGCCGATGCATTCGACACCGCGCTAGCAGAGGCGCAAACACAGATAGAGGCGATCGCGGCAAATCCCGACGCGCCCGACTTCACCAATACGATAGAGGCGCTGGAACTGGCCGGACAGGCCCTGAATGACGTCCTTGGCGTGTTCTTTCTTCTGGCCTCGGTCGAGGCCAATCCCGAACGGGAAGCACTTCAAAGGGCCTTCGCGCCGCGACTGGCGGAGTTCTCCTCGGATGTGATGCTGAACACCGACCTCTTTGCGCGGATCGACGCTGTCTGGCAGGCCCGCGAAGATCTTGACCTGTCGCCGGAGCAGACACGCGTTCTGGAGTTGAAGCATCGCGACTTCGTCCGGGCCGGCGCGGCGCTGGAGGAGGAAGGCCGCGCACGCCTGCGTGAGATCAACACCCGCCTTGCGGAACTGGGCACCGCCTTTGGGCAGAACCTGCTGGCCGATGAACGCGACTGGACCATGCCGCTGGCCGAGGCCGATCTGGAGGGGCTGCCCGACTTCGTGGTGGAGGGCGCCCGCGCAGCAGGTGCCGAAAAGGGGACGGAGGGGCCGGTCATCACCCTGTCGCGCTCCCTTATCGTTCCCTTCCTGCAATATTCTGCGCGGCGCGACCTGCGGGAAAAGGCGTATGAGGCCTGGACAGCACGCGGCGCGCGCGGTGGCGCGACCGACAACCGGGCCATCGTGGCAGAGACGCTAGCGCTCCGCGCCGAACGTGCGGCGCTGCTCGGCCATCAGAATTTCGCCGCCTACAAGCTGGAAACCGAGATGGCCAAGACGCCCGAGGCCGTGCGCACATTGCTGATGGAAGTGTGGGGGCCCGCCAAGGCGCGCGCGGATGCCGATGCGCGGGTGCTGGAGGGAATGCTGGTCGCAGACGGCCATCCCGCCCCGCTGGAACCCTGGGACTGGCATTATTATTCCGAAAAGCGCCGCAAGGCCGAACATGACCTCGACGAGGCCGCGTTGAAACCCTTCCTGCAACTCGACCGGATGATCGAGGCGGCCTTTGACTGTGCCCATCGCCTGTTCGGGCTGGAGTTCGCGGCCCTTGACGTGCCCCTGCATCATCCAGACGCCCGCGCGTGGCAGGTGACGCGGGATGGCCGCCATATGGCGGTATTCATTGGCGACTACTTCGCGCGCTCTGGCAAGCGGTCGGGCGCATGGTGCACGGCCCTGCGCAGCCAGCAGAAACTGGCTGGCGAGATCCGGCCCCATGTCATCAATGTCTGTAACTTCGCCAAGCCGGGCGCGGGGCAGCCGGCGCTTCTGTCCTATGACGATGCTCGGACGCTGTTCCACGAATTCGGCCATGCGCTGCACCAGATGCTCAGCGACGTGACCTATGAAAGCGTGTCGGGCACCTCGGTCGCGCGGGATTTCGTCGAACTGCCCAGCCAGCTTTACGAACACTGGCTGGAAGTACCCGACGTGCTGAAGACCTTCGCCACCCATGCAGAGACGGGCGATGCGATGCCCCAGGATATGCTGGACCGTGTTCTGGAGGCCGCGACCTATGACATGGGCTTCCAGACGGTGGAGTTCATCGCCTCCGCCCTAGTCGATCTGGAGTTTCACGCCGGCCCACCCCCTGCGGACCCGATGCAGAAACAGGCCGAGATCCTGGAAGGGATCGGGATGCCCCGCGCGATCCGGATGCGCCATGCGACGCCCCATTTCGCCCATGTCTTCGGTGGCGGCTATGCCGCGGCCTATTACTCCTACATGTGGTCAGAGGTGATGGACGCCGACGCCTTTGCCGCGTTCGAGGAAGCGGGCGATCCGTTCGACCCCACCACGGCGGAGGCGCTGGAACGCCACGTCCTGTCCACCGGCGGCACGCAGGAACCCGAGGCGCTCTATACCGCCTTCCGCGGGCGCTTGCCTGGGGTCGCGGCGCTCTTGAAAGGACGCGGGCTCAACGACGCGGCGTGACCGGTCAGCCAGCCCGGCGCATGCGGAATATCATGTAGCGGTTATCGCGGCGGAACTGCGCCGCGTTCCGCTCCTGCCCTGTCAGGCGTGCGGAAAGGCTGCCCAGCTTATCACGACCCGCAATCAGGTTCAGGGCGCGCGCGATCAGCCACCGGCTTCGCGCCCGCTTTTGTCGGAGTTCCGCGTCGATACGCGCGATGCCATGCCCAAAGACGTTGAACAGCGCCTGTTCCAGATCGATGGACGGGGCCACCGCCTCGGTGATGTCTTCCTCGGCAATGACGGTCAGTCCCTTTTGCGGGATCAGCGAGCGGATGTCCGAGATCGGATGCCCACCGCCCGATGCGCGCGGGCCCGTACCACGCTGGAAGTCGTCCGACCGGAAGCAGTCCGCAATCAGGATGTCCCCATCCGGGGCCAGAAGCGACAGCGCCTTGTCGAAGACCTCGCTGCGGGGGATGTACTGGAAGCTTTCGGAAAACAGGATCAGGTCGAAGCGCGGCTCTGACCGGAACTCCTGCAACCGCATCTGATGAACGCGGGCCTCCGGCGCATTCTCCCGGCAGCGGCCCGCCAGAAAGGCGCTTGGCACGACGATGTCGACCTCATGGCCCAGCGCCGTCAGCTTGCCCGCCGTCACCCCTGCACCGCCGCCGACATCAAGGATGCGGAGCCGCCCTTCCGGCAGATAGGTGAACAACTTCTCGGTATAGGCCGCCTGTGCCCGGCCCAGATTCTCGGCCCGCGCCTCCAACCCGGTCCAAAGCCCGTAATGCAGATTTTCCGCCCCGGTCAGCCAGCGGATGAAGGACAGGCCCACATCAAGACCAATTGCGCGGGTGTCCAGTTTTTCGCCCATCTTACCCTCGCTCCCTCGCGGTTTCGGGTTCAATGCGCCATTTCAAAACTGTGGGCAAGCGATGCCGTCACGAGAAGTGGGGCGAGAAGATTTCCACCACCTGTTCGTAAACCGCGCGCTTGAAGGGCACGATGCCTTGCACCAGATGCGACGGGTCCAGCCATGCCCATTCAGAGAATTCGGGATGGTCGGTCTCGATGTTGATCTGGTCGTCGGAGCCGAGGAACCGCATCAGGAACCAAAGCTGCTTCTGACCGCGATACTTGCCCTTCCAGATCTTGCCCTGAAGCTCTGGCGGCAGGTCGTAATAGACCCAATCCGGGGTGCGGCCGATAATCTCCACCAGATCGGGCGAAACACCGGTCTCTTCCTCAAGTTCCCGCAAGGCCGCGGTCTCTGCGTCTTCGCCGTCATCGATCCCGCCCTGAGGCATCTGCCAGGCGGGTTCGTCCCAGTCCTGGCGCTGACCGACGAAGATCTTCCCCTCGGCATTCATCAGCATGACGCCGACATTGGGACGATAGGGGAGTTTCGAGATTTTGTCTGGGGTCATGACCGTTTCGGGGCCGGCCAACACCGGCCCCGTCCCTTCAACCGATTACTGCGGGTCGAGGGCCGCGAAGCCCTTGAGGATGTCGATCGCATAGGCGAGTTGATAATCCTCCTCGCGCAGCTTCGCGGCATCCTCTGCCTTCTTCAGTTCTTCCTCGGCCTGCTTGCGCTCGTCCTCGGTCATGCTGTCGTTGTTCAGCGCACCGCGAAGATCGGCCTCGGACCGGGTACGGCGTGCCGCGCTTTGCGTTTCGTCCTCGCCCTCGGCCTCGGGGCGGCGGGGCGGTTGGGCGACGACGATGTCGGGGGCGACGCCCAGCGCCTGAATCGACCGGCCGGACGGCGTGTAATAGCGCGCGGTGGTCAGGCGCATCGCACCGTCACCCTTCAGCGGCATCACCGTCTGCACCGAGCCTTTGCCGAAGCTCTTGGTGCCCACGACGATGGCGCGGCGATGATCTTTCAGCGCGCCGGCCACGATTTCAGAGGCCGAGGCAGACCCCCCATTGATCAGCACGACCAGCGGCTTGCCTTCGGAAATATCGCCCTTGGTGGCGTTGTACCGGTCGCTGTCCTGCGGGTTGCGACCGCGGGTCGACACGATTTCACCAGCATCAAGGAAGGCATCGGAGACCTTGATCGCCTGCGGCAACAGCCCGCCGGGGTTGTTGCGCAGGTCAAGCACGGTGCCGTTGACATTGTCCATGCCGCCCAGTTCCTCGACCGACTTCTTCCACTGTTCGATCAGGTTTGGGTAGGTCTGGTCGGTGAAGCTGCTGACCCGCAGAACCACGGTATCGCCCACGATACGCGACCGGACCGCGGTCAGCTTGATCGTGTCGCGGATGATCGTGACGTCGAAGGGTTCGTCCACACCCTCGCGCACCACGGTGATGACGATCTCGCTGCCCACCGGGCCGCGCATCAGATCCACGGCTTCGTCCAGCGTCAGGCCCAGCACGCTTTCACCGTCGACATGGGTGATGAAGTCGCCCGCCTCGATCCCGGCCTCGTCCGCGGGGGTATCGTCGATGGGCGACACGACCTTGACGAAGCCCTCCTCCTGCGTGACCTCGATGCCCAAGCCGCCGAACTCGCCCCGGGTCTGCACCTGCATGTCGTCGAAATCCTGCGGCGGCAGATAGCTGGAATGCGGGTCGAGCGAGGTGAGCATGCCGTTGATCGCGGCCTCGATCAGTTCGCCCTCGTCGACCTCTTCGACATACTGGGCACGGATGCGTTCGAACACGTCGCCGAACAGGTCGAGTTGTTCGTAGACCGAGCTCTTGCGACTCGTTTCCTGCGCGATCAGCGGACCTGCAACCTGCGTGGCAAGGACGGCGCCTGCAAGGGTGCCGCCCAGTGCGGCCATCGCGAATTTCTTCATGGCGTCCTCAATTCTCCTTTTGCGCGAACCACGGGGCCGGGTCCACGGGGCGTCCGCCCTCTCTCAGCTCCATATAAAGCGTTTCCGTTCGCAAATCGCCACCACCTTCTGTCGTGGTTGCCGGAAACGCGGCCGTCGTCGGGTCCTCGCCTCCCATCAGCCCCACCGGATGACCTGCGGGCAGAACCTCACCCTCGGCACCATAGACCTGTGCCAGACCGGCGAGTACCAGCAGATAGCCTTCGGCCGGCTCCAGAATCATCACATTCCCGTAGTCGAGCAGCGGGCCACGATAGCGTATGGTCGCCGTAACCGGCGCTGTGACAAGGGCAAGGGGTCGCGTGGCCAGAACCAGCCCCGGGCGGCGAATGCCGGCGGCGTCGGGCTGATCGAACCCACGCAAGACGGTGGCATCCGCCGGCAGGGGCAGGCGCCCCTTGAGAGAGGCAAAGCCTGCCGGCGCGGCATCCGGCGCCGTGTCTTCGGCCAGACGCGTCAACCCCACGGCGAAGGCATCCAATGTTTCACTGTCAAGCAGCAGCACCTGCATGCGCGCGGCATCCGCCGTGAACCGCCGGGGCAGATCGCGCCGCTCCGATATCGCCTGGGACAGCGCGGTGCGGGCAGTCTGAACCTCGGCCAACCCGTCGGCAAGGGCCGCTTCCGCGCTTTCTTGCAGCGCGCGCATAAGGGCGATTTCTTCCAGTTCACCGCGCAGCGCCTCGGCCTCCGCTTGCAGCACGGGCGTGACATGGCCCAGCAACATCCCGGCGCGGGCCGCCGCAACGGGCCCTTGCGGATGCAACAATATCTGCGCCTCGGGCGCCCGCTGCATCGATCCCAGAATGGCCAGAAGGCGAGAGATGTCCGCCTGCCGCCCTTCAAGATCGAGGCGGAGCGCACGTTCCCGGATCGCAGTGCTCCGCAGCCCGGCGCGCAATGCGGCCAGACCGGCCTCATAGGCCTGAACGGTTTCGGTCAGGGCGGCCACGCGGTCCTGCCGGGTCTCGGCCCCCTCAAGCACGCGGCTGGCCGCCCGCATCGCCTCGGCCGCGGCGCGGGCCGTCTCGGCCGGGCCGGGCTGGGCCAGAGCCACGCCTGTGGCACCGGCAAGGATCAGGGCAAGCAGGGGGCCGCGCGCGCGTCTCAACCGTCGATCAGGGATTGGCCGGTCATCTCCGGCGGTTGGGGCAGGTCCATCAGTTGCAGCAGCGTCGGCGCCAGATCGGCCAGCCGACCGTCATGCAACCGCGCGCCTTCCGGGCCGCCGACAAGGATTACCGGCACCGGGTTCAGCGTGTGGGCGGTATGGGGGCCGCCGGTCGCCGGATCGACCATGGTTTCGCAGTTGCCGTGATCGGCGGTGACGATCATTGCGCCGCCGGCCGCCTCCAACGCCTCCAGCGCGCGGCCAAGCCCCTGGTCGACCGCTTCGCAGGCTTTGACCGCGGCTTCCACCACGCCGGTATGGCCCACCATGTCGGGGTTCGCGAAGTTCACCACGATCAAATCGTAGCCCGCGCCGATCACCTCCACCAGCTTGTCGGCCACTTGCGACGCGCTCATCTCGGGCTGCAAATCGTATGTTGCGACCTTGGGCGAGGGCGGCATGAAGCGGTCCTCTCCCTCTTCCGGTTCCTCCTTGCCGCCGTTCAGGAAGAAGGTGACATGGGGGTATTTCTCGGTCTCGGCCAGACGGAACTGACGCAGCCCCTGTTTGGCGACCCACTCGCCCAGCGTGTTGACGATCTTCCGCTTAGGAAAGACCGTCGTCATCCACTGGTTGTGGTCGGTCGAATACTCGACCATGCCAAGGATCGCCGAAAGGTCGGGGCGCTTGCCGGTGTCGAACGCATCGAAATCGGTCTGGGCGAAGGCGCGCAGGATTTCCCGCGCCCGATCGGCCCGGAAGTTCAGACAAAACAGCCCGTCACCATCCCTGATGCCCGGCGCGTCGCCAATGACGGTCGGTTCGATGAATTCGTCGGTCTCGCCCCGCGCATAGGCCGCGGTGACGGCCTCGACCGGCGTTGCAGCCTCCTCACCCAGACCGCTGGCCATCGCGTGATAGGCCAGTTTCACCCGCTCCCACCGGTTGTCGCGGTCCATCGCGTAATAGCGGCCGATTACACTGGCGATATGGGCGCCCTCGGGCAGCCCGTCCTGCAACTCGGCAATGAACCGGTCGGCGGATTTCGGGGCCACGTCGCGACCGTCGGTCAGTGCATGGATGGCAACCGGAACGCCCGCCTCGGCAATCGTGCGGGCGGCGGCAAGGATATGGGTGATGTGCCCGTGCACGCCCCCGTCGGACACCAACCCCATCAGATGCGCCGTTCCGCCCGCAGCCTTCACCCGCGCGATGAAATCCTTCAGCGCGGCGTTCTGGAAAAAGCTGCCATCCTCGATGGCAAGGTCGATCTGCCCCAGATCCATCGCCACCACACGGCCTGCGCCGATATTGGTATGGCCGACCTCTGAATTGCCCATCTGCCCCGTGGGCAGCCCCGCATCGGGGCCGTGGGTGGTCAGCGTCGCATGGGGACAGGTCGCCATCAGCCGGTCGAAATTGGGCGTTTCCGCCAGAAGGGGGGCGTTGTCGTCATGGGTGGGACCGACGCCCCAGCCGTCAAGAATGCACAGAACAACGGGTTTAGGTGTGGTCATGCGGGAGTGTCCTTCGATGTCGGTGCCCTTCTAGGCGGGCTCTGCCCGCGGGACAACCGTTCGCGCGACGAAGGCCGCCATGCGGGCCAACAGATCACAGGCATGCGCCCGTTTCCCGGGCGCTGCGCTTGAGGACAAAAAACGGCTCAGGCGCGGTGGTAAGGCGCCCCGGCTAGGATGGAGGCGGCGCGGTACAACTGCTCGGTCAGCATGACGCGGGCCAGCATGTGCGGCCAGACCATCTTGCCGAAGGACAGGATGGTATCGGCACGCGCGCGCAGGTCTGGCAAAAGCCCGTCCGCCCCGCCGATCACGAACACCGCGTCAGAGCGTCCCTCGTCCCGCCAACGGCCAAGCATGTCCGCGAAAGCCGGAGAGGTGACCGTCTTGCCTCGCTCATCCAGCGCGCAAAGAACCGCCCCCTCTGGCAAGGCGCGCGACAAGAGCCGCGCCTCCTCGGCCTGTCCGCCGCCCTTGCGATCCTCGACTGCGGTGAAGTGCAGCGGCCCAAGACCAAGACCACGCCCTGCCCGGTCGAACCGGGTGGCATAGTCGTCGATCAACTCGCGTTCAGGGCCCGCCCGAAGGCGGCCCACCGCGCAGACATGAACCCGCATTCAGGCCTGTGGGGCCGGCATGCCCACGGGCAGCCACATCTTCTCAAGCTGGTAGAAGGCGCGCACCTCGGGGCGGAAGACATGGACGATCACGTCGCCGGTGTCGATCAGAACCCAATCCCCCTGATCCTTGCCTTCCAGCTTGGAGGACCGTCCGAGATCCTCCTTCAGCCGGTCCTTCAGCTTGTCCGAGATCGCGGACACCTGCCGGGTCGACCGCCCCGAGCAGATGACCATATAGTCGGCCATGCTCGACTTGCCGCGCAGGTCGATGGTCACGATGTCTTCGGCCTTGTCCTCGGAGATGGAGTGAAGGATGTGTTCCAGAAGCTCTTCGCTCGACACATCAGGCATCAGCCCGGTCATGGCTGCGTTCGCCGCGGCCCGCCCCGGGGCCGCATCAGCATAGTGAGACAGGACATTGTCCTCCTGCTTTGCGCGCCGCCCTTGCCCCGACGCTGGGCATGACAACAATCTAGCATTTGAAAGTTAAAATCTCAATCTTTGCCGAAAAGGGCGGCATCAGGTCGCCGAACCGTCCCCCGGGTCGGGGGGCCCTGCCCGCTCGACCCGACTGCCAGGCAGCAGCTTGACCTCTCGTTGAGGGAAGGGAATCGAGATGTCGTTCGTCTGGAAGGCATCCCAAAGGGCCAGATAGACATTGCCCCGGACATTGGTCAGGCCCTGGGTCGGATCGCCGATCCAGAAGCGCAGGATATAGTCGACCGAACTGTCGCCGAAGCCCACGATATGACAGACCGGCGGTGTCGAGTGCAGAACCCGGTTGACGCCCTTTGCGGCCTCCACCGCGATGGCGCGCACCTTGTGTGGATCATCCGCGTAGGACGTACCGAAGAAGATATCCAGCCGCACGAATTCGTTGGAATGGGACCAGTTCACAACCTGACTGGTGATGAGATCCTCGTTGGGGATCAGGAACTCCTTCCCGTCGCGTGTTACGACAGAGACGTATCGGGCGCCAAGCTGGCTGATCCAGCCGAAGGTGTCCCCCAGAGAGATCACGTCACCCGGCTTGATCGACTTGTCGAGCAGGATGATCACGCCCGAGACGAGGTTGGACACGACCTTTTGCAGGCCAAAGCCCAGCCCGACCCCGACGGCGCCGGATAGAACCGCAAGGCCGGTCAGGTCGAAGCCCACGGCCTTGAGCCCGACAAAGACCGCCGCGCCATACAGGCCGACCTGCAACACCTTGACGATCAGCACCCGCATCGAGGGCGAGATATCCTCGTCCGCCCGGATGCGCGCGGCAGAGATTCGGGCGACGAACCGGGCGCCGGTAAACAGCAGGGCTGTCAGCACGGCCGCCTTGAGCAGCATCAGCGCCGTCAGGCGGAACGAGCCGAAGGTCACCGCGACATCGTCCAGAATCGATGCCGCCCATTCGGTCAGGTTCAGGACATAGAACGTGGCATAAACCCAAAGCCCCCAGGTCACGACGCGGCGGAGCGATGGGTTATGCACCAGGCGGGCGGCCAGCCCGACCAGCAACCAAGCACTGGCAAGCGTTGCGGCGATACCCAGAAGGTAGGTCCGCGAAGGCCAGGTGACCTCTCGCATGATCCAGATCAGCGGCCAGATGAGCGCGATGAACGTAATCAGGCGCAGCCGCCGCAGCAGGATAAGCGACATCCGCAGTTGCCAGACCCGCCAGCCCTCCCGCCGGCGCAGCCAGTCGTGGACGCGGCCGCGAAGCGCCATGGTGGCAAGATGCGCAAACACCGCCAGCGAAAGCAGGATGCCGACCTGGTACAGACGCCAGCCCGGCCGGGTCAGGCTGAGCAGGAAGATACGGGCCTGGTCGGCCAGCGCCTGCAGCTCCTGCATGATCGGTATCGGATCGGTTTCCATGCACGTTTCCCAAGGCCCGCCATCGAAAAGGCGGGCGTCGGGCAAGCATGGCATGAGCGGCGCAGCATCGACAAGCACATGCCCTTGATCGCCGGGGGCCAAGGGCGTATCTCGGTCGCCATGAAACGCGTCTTCGACATGGACGATCGCGCGCGCCTGCCCTGGCGCTTCTATGGCGCGACGCATTCGGTGCTTGCCCGCCTATGAGGCGGAACACCCTTCCCGTTTCAAACTGACAGCAGACTAGCCGCGGAGAGGTCCATGACCGGCAAGACACTTTATGACAAGCTTTGGGATGCCCACCTGGTCGATCAGGCCGAGGATGGCACCTGCCTTCTGTATATCGACCGCCATCTCGTGCACGAGGTCACCAGCCCGCAAGCCTTCGAAGGGCTGCGCATGACGGGACGCAGCGTGCGTGCGCCCGAAAAGACCATCGCGGTGCCCGACCACAACGTGCCCACCACCGAGGGGCGCGAGAACGTCGCCAACATGACCGAGGAAAGCCGCATTCAGGTCGAGGCGCTGGACAAGAACGCCAAGGATTTCGGCATCAACTACTATCCCGTGTCCGACGTGCGCCAAGGCATCGTGCATATTGTCGGCCCCGAACAGGGATGGACGCTGCCCGGCATGACCGTGGTGTGCGGCGACAGCCACACCGCCACCCATGGCGCGTTCGGGGCGCTCGCCCACGGGATCGGCACCAGCGAGGTGGAGCATGTTCTGGCCACCCAGACGCTGATCCAGAAGAAATCGAAGAACATGAAGGTCGAGATCACCGGGAAACTGCGCCCCGGCGTCACGGCCAAGGACATCACCCTGGCCGTGATCGGCAAGACCGGCACCGCCGGCGGCACCGGCTATGTCATCGAGTATTGCGGCGAGGCGATCCGCGATCTGTCGATGGAAGGCCGGATGACCGTCTGCAACATGGCGATCGAGGGCGGCGCGCGCGCGGGCCTGATCGCCCCGGACGAAAAGACGTTTGACTATGTAAAGGGCCGGCCCCATGCACCGAAGGGTGCCCAGTGGGAAGCGGCGCTGACCTGGTGGAAGACGCTTTATTCCGACGACGACGCCCATTGGGACAAGGTCGTGACGATCAAGGGCGAAGAGATCGCGCCCGTGGTGACATGGGGCACCAGCCCCGAGGACGTGTTGCCCATCACCGACAAGGTCCCGGCGCCAGAGGACTTCGCCGGCGGCAAGGTCGACGCCGCGCGCCGCTCACTCGACTATATGGGGCTGGAACCGGGCACGCCGCTCACCGACATCAAGGTCGACGCGGTCTTCATCGGCTCCTGCACGAACGGGCGGATCGAGGATTTGCGCGCCGCAGCCGAAATCCTGAAGGGCAAGAAGCTGGCCGACGGCGTGCGCGGCATGGTGGTGCCGGGCTCTGGCCTTGTCCGGGCGCAGGCCGAGGAAGAAGGACTCGACACCATCTTCACCGATGCCGGCTTCGAGTGGCGCCTTGCGGGTTGTTCGATGTGTCTGGGCATGAATCCCGACCAGCTGGCCCCCGGGGAACGCTGCGCGGCCACGTCCAACCGCAACTTCGAGGGCCGCATGGGCCGCGGCGGACGCACCCATCTGATGAGCCCGGTCATGGCCGCCGCCGCCGCCATCACCGGACATCTGACGGATGTGCGGACCCTGACCTGAGCAGAGTCAAAACGCTGTGCCCGGCCGGCACCAGTTCCCTTCGGCCGGGCGCTAAACCCCCAAAGCCTTTCCGGCCGGGCGCTAAACCCCCAAATAATGCAAAATATTTGAAATTCCAAACAACCGTCCACGCCTTGGGAACAGTTTCAAATTTTGAGCGCCAGTGCGACACATTGTTGCCGCATTCCGCTTGCAGCAAGGCGGCTGTTTGGTAGTTTCCCCAACGTAGGTTGGCGCTATTTCGGCACCGACTCTTTACGAGGGGGAAAGACATGTCGTTTCTTAAACAGGCTGTATTTGCAGCTGCAACTATCGCAACATTTGGTATTTCGGCTGGTGCGTCTCTCGCAGACACGATCCGCGCTGGCTTCGACGGCAATACGCTGGCGGCGAACGACGATAGCTCGACGGGCCTTGTCAGCATCGGGTTCACGGCGAACTTCTTCGGCGTCGAAAACACCCAGCTTTACGTCAACAACAACGGCAACGTCACATTCGATTCGGCGCTGGGCACCTACACGCCGTTCGATCTGACCTCGACCGGGCGTCAGATCATCGCGCCGTTCTTCGCCGACGTCGACACGCGTTCCGGCAACCTGGTGAGCTATGGCACCGGTACGGTCGACGGGCATGCCGCCTTCGGCGTGAACTGGATCGACGTCGGGTACTTCTCGGTTCGCACCGACAAGCTGAACTCGTTCCAGCTTGTGCTGATCGATCGCTCCGACACCGGCGCAGGCAACTTCGATATTGAGTTCAACTACGGCGATATCGAGTGGGAAACCGGTGATGCCTCGAACGGTGTGGACGGTCTGGGCGGCGATTCCGCCCGCGCCGGCTTTTCGAACGGCACGGGCGATGCGGGCACGTTCTACGAACTGGCAGGTTCGGCCGTGAACGGTGCCTTCCTGAACGGTGGCGCGAACGCACTGAACGTCGGTTCCAACATCGGGGTTGAGGGCCGCTTCCTGTTCGAAGCGCGCAACGGCATCGTCGATCCGGGCCCGGTCGTTCCGCTGCCGGCCGCCGGCTGGCTGCTCGTCTCCGGCATCGCTGCCATGGGGGCCGCCGCCCGCCGTCGCAACGCCTGATTTGCCAGGGATTGAAAATGACAGGGGCCGCGCAGGGTGCGCGGCCCCTTTGCTTTTAACGCCCTCCATGGCCCCAGTGCCGATTGCACCGGCGCGGATTGTCCAGTAACAGAAGCGGCCAAGGCACAGGCCCATGTGCATCAAGGAGGCCCGGAGATGGACAAGTTCGAAAAACTCACCGGCATTGCCGCACCGCTGCCGCTGGTCAATGTCGATACCGACATGATCATCCCCAAGCAGTTCCTGAAGACGATCAAGCGCGAGGGGCTGGGCGTCAATCTCTTCGACGAGATGCGCTATGACGACAACGGGAATGAAAACCCAGATTTCGTCCTGAACAAGCCCGCGTACCGCGACGCGGAAATCCTGATCGGGGGCGACAATTTCGGCTGTGGCTCCTCGCGCGAGCATGCGCCCTGGGCGATCAAGGATTTCGGGATCCGCTGCATCGTGGCGCCCAGCTTTGCCGACATCTTCTTCAACAACTGCTTCAAGAACGGCATCCTGCCCGTCGTTCTGCCGCAAGAGCAGGTGGATATCCTGATGAAGGATGCCGAGAAGGGGGCGAATGCCCGGATGACGGTGGACCTGGAAAATCAGGTCATCACAACATCGGACGGCGAAGAGATCGCCTTCGACGTGGACCCCTTCCGCAAGCACTGCCTTCTGGAAGGGCTCGACGATATCGGCCTGACGCTTGAGAAGGTGACCGCCATCGACGGCTTCGAAGGCAAGATGGCGCAGGAACGCCCCTGGGTCTGATCGGGCCGGAAACCGACGCAACGACACCGGGGCCGACCGGCCCCGGCGAGGTCGCGATCAGCCTTTCGAGATCATGCAGACAAAGGGCTGATGATCGTTCCCGTGGAAGATCAGGCTGCCCAGTGTCGTGACGACACGGCCATCCTTGCTCTTCATCGCGGCGTTCAGCTCATAATCCACATGGCCGACACCGGCATGGGCGTCGACCCATTCCATATAGGTGCGCATCACTGCCGCCGGGGACCCGGCCATCAGATCGTCCGGGCCGTCGAATTCACGCGTGGCCTCGGCCTCGCGGCCACCATGCATCAAGATTGCCTGATAGGTCGCCATCTGGCGCCTCCCTTGCTTGTCACGGGCTTCTTCCGTCGATGCCGGTCTAGTAAAGTCACGTGACGGAATTGAGAAGGTTGCAGGATGCAAGCCCCGCTTACGGGTTTTCTGGCCGGCATGGGCGCGGCCGCACTGATTGGGGTGTCTGTCCCCCCGGCATGGGCCGCCGACCTGCGGGTCGCCACCTACAATACCGAGTTGTTCCGGAAAGGTCCGGGGTTGTTGTTGCGCGACATCATGGAAGGCGACGACCCGCAGGTGCGCGCCGTCGTCGCGGTCATCGCCCATATGCGCCCGGACATTCTTGCCCTGCAGGGGATAGACTACGATCTGGATGGTTTGGCCGTGCAGGCGCTGGCAGAGCGGATCAGCGCGCAGGGACTGGACCTGACCTATCACTTTGCGCACCCGCCGAATACCGGGCTGCGCACCGGTCTGGACATGGATGGCGATGGCCGCACCGGCGGCCCGCGCGACGCGCAGGGTTTCGGCTATTTCGCGGGTCAGGGCGGGATCGCGATCCTGTCGCGGTTCCCGATTCTCGAAGACGAGGTTCGGGAGTTCTCCACCATGCTCTGGCCCGATCTGCCGGGCGCGACCCTGCCAGAAGACGAGGGCCCGTTTCCCTCGGCCGAGGCGCAGGCGATACAACGCCTTTCGACGACGGCCCATTGGGATGTGCCCGTCAAGGTGGGCGATACAGTTCTCCACCTTCTGACCTTTCACGCGACCCCGCCGGTCTTTGACGGGCCGGAGGATGCCAACGGGCTGCGCAACCGGGATGAATTGCGCCTGTGGTCGCTTTATCTTGACGGTGCATTGGCGGGTGCCGTTCCACCCGCCGCGCCGTTCGTGGTGCTTGGCGACGCGAACCTGGACCCCGAGGACGGTGATGGGCGCAGCGCCGCGATGCGCGCCTTTCTGAACGACCCGCGCCTGACCGACCCCAAGCCCACCAGCGATGGCGCCACCGCGGCCAGCCATTTGCAGGGCGGCGCGAATCTGGATGACCGGGGCGACCCCGCCCTTGATACGGTCGACTGGGACGATGCCGCTGACGGACCGGGCAACCTGAGGGTGGACTATGTTCTGCCGTCTGCCGACCTGTCCGTCACAGGGTCGGGGGTCTTCTGGCCAGAGGGGGGCGAACTGGCCGAAACCGTCGCACGCGCCTCTCGCCACCGTCTTGTCTGGGTGGATATCGCGCTGCCTTGACCCCGTCTGGGCCAGCCGCTACGCCCTTGCCGACTCTCAGCGACAAGCTTTTCAGGACAAGGACCCGCAGCCCATGACGAACACCCTTCTGATCCTGCCCGGCGACGGCATCGGCCCCGAGGTGATGGCCGAGGTTTCCCGCATCATCGACTGGTTCGGGGACAAGCGCGGGCTGGCCTTTGATGTGACCGAGGATCTGGTGGGCGGGGCGGCCTATGACGTTCATGGCGTGCCGCTGGCAGACGAGACGATGGCCAAGGCACAGGAAGTCGACGCGGTCCTGCTGGGCGCCGTCGGCGGGCCGAAATACGACACGCTCGATTTCAGCGTGAAGCCAGAGCGCGGCCTCTTGCGCCTGCGCAAGGAAATGGACCTGTACGCCAACCTGCGCCCTGCCCAGTGCTTCGACGCGCTGGCCGATTTTTCCTCGCTCAAAACCGATGTGGTGGCGGGCCTCGACATCATGATCGTGCGCGAGCTGACCTCGGGCGTCTATTTCGGCGAACCCCGCGGGATTTTCGAGGAAGGCAACGAGCGCGTCGGCATCAACACCCAGCGCTATACCGAAAGCGAGATCGACCGGGTCGCACGCTCAGCCTTCGAACTGGCGAAAAAGCGCGGCAACAAGGTCTGCTCGATGGAGAAGGCCAATGTGATGGAGTCGGGCATCCTCTGGCGAGAGGTCGTGCAGAAGGTGCACGATGAGGACTACCCGGAGGTGGAGCTGTCCCACATGTATGCCGATGCGGGTGGCATGCAGCTTTGCCGGTGGCCCAAGCAGTTCGACGTGATCGTCACCGACAACCTGTTCGGCGACCTGTTGTCCGACGTGGCCGCAATGCTGACCGGCTCTCTCGGCATGCTGCCCTCGGCCAGCCTCGGCGCTCCGATGGCCAATGGCCGACCCAAGGCGCTTTACGAGCCCGTGCACGGCTCGGCTCCCGATATCGCGGGCCAAGGCAAGGCCAACCCCTGCGCCTGTATCCTCAGCTTTGCGATGGCGCTGCGCTACTCCTTCGACCAGGGGGACGAAGCGACGCGGCTGGAAAAGGCCGTCGAGAAAGTGCTGGCCGATGGCGTGCGCACCGCGGACCTGATGCAGGCCGAGGGCGGCACCCCGGCAAGCACGCGAGAGATGGGCGACGCGATCCTCGCTGCGCTGGACGCCTCGCTCTGATAGCTCCCAACGGGCGACGCGGGGCTTGCCCGCGCGCCCGCCTGCGGCAAGGGTGATCCCGACATTTCTCCGGGAATCGGCCCAATGGGATCATCCAACCTCCGCGGCGCGGTGCTGGCATTGACCGGCTTTGCGATCTACTCGCTGCACGACGCGATCATCAAGGCGCTCGGCGCCCATTACCATCCCGTCCAGATCGTCTTCTTCAGCGTGCTTCTGGGCTTTCCGCTGATCCTGCTGATGCTGATCCGCCAGCGCGAGGTCGGCAGCCTGCGCCCTGTCCGGCCGGGTTGGACGGCGCTCCGGATGGGGGCGATCATGATCCACCTTCTGTGCGTCTTCTATGCCTTTGCCACGATTCCCATCACGCAGGTCTATGCCCTGATCTTCGCGATGCCATTGCTGATCACGGCGCTTTCGGTGCCGATCCTGGGGGAACATGTAGGGCCCCGCCGCTGGGCCGCCGTCGTGGTCGGACTGCTTGGCGTTCTGATCGTGCTGCGGCCCTTCGGCGCAACCGACCTGACCCTTGGCCATCTCTCCGCGCTCGTCGGTGCGCTCAGCGGCTCTCTGGTCGCCGTCGTCATGCGCAAGATCGGGCAGGAGGAACGCAGCGTCGTGATGCTGCTCTACCCGATGTTGGGCAATGTCTTCGCGATGGGCCTTTTGCTGCCGCTTGTCTATCAGCCCATGCCAATTCTGCATTTCGGCGCGCTCGCGCTTGTTTCGGTCGGTGCGCTGGTGGCCATGAGCTTCATGATCGCCGCCTATCGCGCGGGTGAGGCCGTCGTCGTGGCCCCGATGCAATATTCGCAGATGCTCTGGGCCGTGGTGCTTGGCTATGTCTTTTTCGCCGAAGTGCCAGACACCGGAACGGCCCTCGGTTCGGCGGTGATCGTGGCCAGCGGCCTGATCGTGCTTCTGCGCGAAGGCAAGCCAGACGTCTCTCGCACCCAACCCGCCCTGACTGCGACAGACCGCCCCGGCATCGCCCCCGACCCCGCCCTGCTAAGCGATGAAGATCCGTCCGTTTGACCCTTGCCAAAGCCCTCGCAGCAGGTTAATCCGCCTGCCACGGTCGGAGTGTAGCTCAGCCTGGTAGAGCACTGTCTTCGGGAGGCAGGGGCCGGAGGTTCGAATCCTCTCACTCCGACCAATAAATCAAGCACTTAGCTGATACCCTCTCCAGTCGTTGTCTCGTTTTTGTCTCGCGGATAGTAGGACGTTGACTGGTGTGTCACAGCACATCGCACCCTAGCGGGAACGCTGACGCTGTAGGCAATGAGGCGATAGCACATGTTCGCACTGCTGCCAAAGCGGTCAACGGAACGCCGAACTTCGACAAAATCCGGGGGAATCTGCGTGAGCGCGTTCAGCGCAGGTATGGGATTTCAATAGCTTAAGGCGCGCGAGGTGGGCAGTTCGGCCGAAGTCGTGTAGTTACACGTTATGATGTTTAAGACCCTATGAATGCGCCCAAACGTGCGATATCCTGCATGCCATGTTCACGCGCATCACCGAGAGCGGCGGGCGTCGCTATCTGCAGATTGTCGAGTCCTTCCGTAACGAGGCGGGCAAGCCCCGGCTGCGCGTCGTGGCCAATCTGGGGCGCGTGGACGGGATGAAGGATGGCCAGCTCGATGCGCTGATCCGGGGGCTCAGTCGCGCCGCGGGTCGGGTCGAGCCCGAGAAGGCCGAGATCACCTACGAGGCGGCGCGCAGCTATGGCGACGTCTTTGCCCTGCACGAGTTGTGGAAGGACCTTGGTTTCGATCATGCCCTCGGCCGTGCGCTGCGTTCCGGCAAGCGGAAAGTCGACGTGGAGGCGCTGGTCCGCGCCATGGTGTTCAATCGGTTGTGCGACCCCACAAGCAAGCTGGGCTGCCTGCGCTGGCTGGAAACGGTCGCGATGCCCGCGATGCCGGACACCGTCACGCATCAACATCTGCTCCGCGCCATGGATGCGCTGATGGACCATGCCGAGCGGGTCGAGATGGAACTGGCCAGACAAATCCGTCCGCTGGTCGATCGGGACCTGGCCGTGGTCTTCTACGACCTGACCACGGTGCGCATCCATGGCGACGGAGAGGTTGACGACGACCTCCGCGCCTATGGCATGAACAAGGAAACCGGTGGCATCGCCCGGCAATTCGTGCTCGGCGTCGTGCAAACCGCCGACGGCCTGCCGCTCATGCACACGGTCCACCCCGGCAATGTCGGGGAGACGAAAACCCTGCAGGGCATGCTGCAGACGGTGTTGCAGCGGTTTCCCGTGCAGCGTGTCATCCTGGTCGCCGACCGTGGCCTGCTCAGCCTTGAAAACATCGACGAACTGACCGCCCTGGCCGATCAGGACGACCGCAAGCTGGAGTTCATCCTCGCCGTCCCCGCCCGTCGCTATGCCGATCTGGTCGAGACCTTTCGGGGCCTTGCCTTCGACGAAGGCGGCCTGGCGGAAAGCAATTTTGCCGGCCATCGCCTGATCGTCGCCCATGATCCCGTTCGAGCCGCCGACCAATCCGAACGACGTCGCGCCCGCATCGCCGAACTTGAAGCCCAGGCCGAAAAGATGGTCGCCAAGCTCGATGCGCAAGACGACGGCCAGACGGCGCGGGGCCGCCGCGCCTCCGACCGCGGCGCCTATAGCCGCTTCACGCGCGCCGTGGCCGAGGCCGAACTGACCCGGTTCCTCAAGGCAGACCTGCAGGCCGACCGGTTCAGCTACAGCATCGACGAAGACGCCGTCGCCCGAGCCGAACTCTTCGACGGCAAGCTCGCCCTGCTGACCAATGCCCCCGACCTGACGCCGACCGCAACCGTGACCCGCTACAAGTCGCTGGCCGATATCGAACGCGGCTTCCGCGTCCTGAAATCCGATATCGAGATCGCCCCCGTCCACCATCGGCTGCCCGACCGCATCCGCGCCCACGCGCTGATCTGCTTTCTCGCCCTCGTCCTCTACCGCGTCATGCGCATGCGGCTGAAGGCAAAAGGACATGACGCCAGCCCACGAACCGCCCTCGACATGCTCGCGCGCATCCACCGCCACGAAGCCCGGATCGCCGACCGAAAGCTCGACGGCCTCACCACCCCGACCCCCGAACAACTGGACCTCTTCGACACCCTGAACCTGCCAAAACCCGCCTGATCACCCTCGCGTAGTTACATTTTGGCCAATCTCGCCATAACGATATCAATCACTTACGCGTTTTACTGGTGAACTTGAGCGATCAGATGCCCAACGCCCCATAGGCCCGCGGATCAGCGCAAGTGCCTATCGTCCCGTACTTTTCCGCAGCAGGTCCCCGTGAGGCCAACCCCTAATTCTCGTCGGAGGTCTCACGCCGCTCTGCTAGCGCATCGGCAATCAAGCGCCCCGCGCCGTACAGCATCGGACCATGCCGGCATTTCCCGGCGATGCCGGTATCGGCACAGAACTGAAGCGTCGCGGCCAGCGTCTTTTGGGTCATGAAACCATTGATGCGCCCGACATCGTAGCCAAGCCGCGCAAGCTCGTTTTGCAGGACATAAACGAAGGCCGTCTGCTCGATCGACCGCAGCCGGATCAGGCCGTAGGAAAACGCCTCGCCTTGCTGCGCATCCAGCAGGCGATACGCCGCCACGCGGGAGCCGTTGTGGTCGTCCGAATCGTAAAGCGCCGTGATCTGCTCTGCCACCGCGTTGCGGTCGTCGAAACTGTCCCCGTGCTCGTCGATCAGCTTGCGATGCCGTTCGGCGGCATCGGGGATCAGCCAGTCCAGCCTGCGATAGGCCCGCGCAAGACCCAGCATCGCCAACCGGTCGCCGGTGCTTGCGGCGGCCTCAAGCCCAGCCAGAACCTTCGGCAAGTCAAGATCGGGAAGCCGGGTCGACCGCCGCTCATGGTAGATCAAGGCCCGCCGTGCTGCGGACACATCGCCGGCCTCAGCCAGACGCCCAAGATCGGCGGCACCGAACTCACGGTCGGACGCATCCCCAAACGAACGGTCGCGATGCCATTCTGCACGCAGCGCTGCGGCCCCGTTCACCCCCTCGGCAACAGCCGCATCTATGACCTGCAACGCCTCGGGGCCGCGCCCGGCCTCGATCAGCGCGCGGCTCAGCCCGATCCGGGCATTGTCATAGCCACCCGCCACCGCCGCGCGAAAGAACCCGATGGCCCGATCGACATCGCGCCTGACAAATTCGCCGTCCAGATAGACCCGACCAAGCCGGGCATCGGCAAAGACGTAGCCGCGCGCCGACAGCTTTTCATAGATCGCGATGGCGCGCGCGGGATCCGGCGCTGGCCCGTCCTGGGCCGCAAGGACATCTGCCAGATAGAATTCGGCCAGATCGTTGTCGCCCGTGCCGGCGAGGTCGGCCAGCTTTGCCAGTCCCTCTGCCGGGCGCGACAGGGCACCGAAATCGCCCCTCGCATGGCCGCGGCCAAGCCGGACGGCCGCATAGGCACTGCCAAGTGTTTCCGCCTGGGTGAAGGCTTCGATGGCCTCGGCATACCGGCCCTGCCGTTCATAGATGTCCGCGGCGCGCACCAGGGAATGGTTGTACCCTTCGGCGATCAGCGCCTCGTGAAGTTCCAGCGCCCGGACCAGATCCACGTCTCCGTCGGTGCCCTTTCGGAGGTTTTCGGCTGCATCATAGACCGCCTTGGGGTCATCCAGCCTGTCCTGCGCGGCGCAGGGGAGGGCAAAGGAATAAGCGGCGACAAGGGCCGCCAGCATCACGGCTGTCAGCTTTGTGCCCGCGCGGCACGTCGCCGCATTTTGGAGTTCATAGTGTGACAAATTCAACAATACGCCCTGTTCGTGTGGGGAAACGGTGCGTTGCCGGATTTACGTTGGCGAAGGCGTGGCTTACCACAAGGCAAAAGTGTAATCTATGTGTCAAAATTCCGGAAATGTGACCGGAAATAGACCTATTCGGACAGACGATGCCGGCGAAGCTTCCGAGCGCAATTCTAAGGACGACCTGCCTTGTTGCCGGGCTGACGCTCCTTGCGCTGAGCGGGACGCGTGTTTCGGCACAGCAGGATGGCCGGGCCCTGATCGACCGGGAACTTTTCGGGGCGCTCGATTTCCGCAGTCGGTCGTTCGAGGCATGTGCCGACCGTCCCGTCTGCGTGGTCGGCAACGTGACCGTCACCGCCGAACGGCAGACCGAAGACGGGGCAAGCTGGACACCGGCGCGTCTTTACTGGGATCCGGTGGACGGTCTTGGCATCACTGACGGCGCGCAAAATGACGAAGTCGATATCGACGAACGCCTTTCGATCCGGTTCGCCGCGCCGGTGCGTATCCGCAAGATCTGGCTCAGCGACCTCTTCCTTGGCGAGGAAAAGCGCTACGGCGCGGCCGGCAATGATCGGGTCGAGGGCGTTCCGGACGATGTCGAGGTGGCAGGCATCGCGCTGGCGTCGGAAGGTCGGGAAATCCTGAATTTCACGGTCAAGGGCGAGGTCGAACTGCCCGATCATCAATTCAACCAGAACGTGTCGACGCTGTTTCTGGAAGATGGCGATCTGCGCCGTCGCCTGTTGATCGACAACGACGTCATCACCGTGATCGCGGATGGCACCGGTGCCGGTGGGGCGGCGCTGTCGTTGCGGATACCCCTTGGTCAGGTCGATGCTGACAAGCGGGGCGTTTTCGAAGGGGTGGAAACCGTTGAGATCGACCTTTCGACGATACTGTCGGGTTTCCGCAATGCCCGGATGTTTCTTGCAGGCACCCAGAACTTCGACCTGCTGAAGGCGCTGTCTTTCGATCCCGACGGTCTGGCAGAACTCCGTGAAACCGCGATCCGCCAGCGTGCGGCCGGGGACTGGTCGAATGGCGAACTCGGCGTAGAACTCTCCGACAAGTTCGAGGTGGATACCGTAAGGTTCTTTGCCCCGTTCGATTCCTCGAACGACTTCTCGGTCGCCGGTATTATTGTTGAAGGCGGAACTCCCGGTGTCGCGAACTAACCTGATCCGGAGATGGACACGTTTTCTGGGGCTCGCCCTGCTTGGGCTTGCGATCTGCGGACGCGCCTTCGCGGCGGTGCTTCCACCCTACGTCTTCCGCATGCCCGAACGACAGGAATCGCGATGGGACGACCTGCGGTCGGAGCTTGAAACCCCGCGCCGGCGTCCGGATCTCCGCATCGATATACAGGATTTCGTTGCGGGTGCCCTGATCGCCGATGAACTGGAGATACGGATCCGCCAGTCCTACAGCATGGCGACACTCGAAGAGATCGCCGCGCTTGACCGGTTCTGGATCGAGACGCTCGTGGCAGACGGTCGGGGCGGCGACATCGAGACCTATATCGGCGTCCGGACCGCCCTGATCCTGCCGCAGGGCGAGACGCGGGATTATTTCATCGAGAACTGGGTCTGGAAAACCCGCGCCGGCGATTGCGACGGCGGCAATGGGAACGGGAATGGTGCCGGCAACGGCAACGGCAACGGCAACGGCAACGGCAACGGCAACGGCAACGGCAACGGCAACGGCAACGGCAACGGCAACGGCAACGGCAACGGCAACGGCAACGGCAACGGCAACGGCAACGGCAACGGCAACGGCAACGGAAATGGCGCCGGCAATGGCAATGGTCAAGGGAATGGCAGCAGCGGCGACCAGGGCGCGGGCAACCCGGGCAACGACAAGGACACCGGGCGTGCCGGCGAAAGCCCGAACGGGAACGACTTCGGAACAGGCGACCGGGGTATGAGCGTCTGAGCGGCTATCGACCGCTGCCATGCCCCGCGGCGCAGGAAACGGGCGGCTCACATGGGCCTTTCATGCGCCAACAAAGACCCTGCTATCACCTCAGTATCCGACCGGGTACGCCGCCTTTTCGATCCCCGTGATGACGTCTGCGCCAACGGCCGCCTGAAGGTCGGAGATGCCCTTGCCGGTGGCCGCAAGGCAGGCCAGACCGCGCTCCGGCAGGATCACGACGATCGACCATGTCTTGCCGCCCGGCGTGGCGTAGATTTCCAGAACCGCGTTGTTTGTGCCCAGCGCATTCGCGATCAGCACCTCGCCAAACCGCGATTCAAGCTGACCGACCACATGATTTCGTTCGGCGCAGGTTGCGGCGTGAGACGCCGGTGCGCCCGACAAGGCCGCAAGACCCGCACAGAGTACCAATCCGATTGTCTTCATCCACTCGCCCTCTCCTGCCCCGCATCACCTTTCGGCCCGATGCGACGCAAGCCTTTTCACCCCCACACTATTGATAACGGTCGTTTACGTCTTAGAAAGGGTCAGTTGTCGGCCAAATTGTGAAAGCTGTCGGTCATTTCGGCAGGTTCCGCAGCAGACCAGACCTTTTCCCCCGTCACGATGTCACGGATCTGCCGGATTCCGAACCGGCACGACAGCCTGTCGGCAATCGTCGCCACGGCCAGATCGCCGACATGATCATAGGCGAATCCATAGCGCCCGAAGAACGGCACCGGCCGCAGGCTGGCACACAGAAAGATGAAACGCGCAAAAGGTTTCAGGTGATGTTGTTTCATCAGGTCGCGCAGCGGGTCGCGCCAGCCCTCTGGCGTGCCGGGGACATGGATGCCGATCACCGGCAGCGCCCGGGGGTCCTCCGCCCAGGCGATCTTGCCAAGCGGCACGTCGAGTTCGGCAAGCCGCCGCGCAAGGGGCGTGGCATGGGTGACCGGCCAGAACGGCTGCGCCGGCGGGCGTTCGGCCCCGAAGTCGATCCGAAGCTCGAAGAGCGAAGGATTGTCCAGATCCGACAGCAAGTCGCGCAGTTCAAGCTGTGCCAGCCGCTGACCCATTTGCCGGTTTTCACGGGCCAGCCGGTTCAGAAGCGCGATGTCGGTCGGGCGGCGCATGGTCGGAAACCTCTCCCTAACCGGTCAAACGTAACGCGCGGCGACGGCGCGGATTTCGCGCGCCATCTCGCTACAGCCGAAATGTTCAGGCGGGCGGTGGGTGATCTTTTCTCCACTGCGGACCCTGTCCATGAACCGGGCGACGACATGTTCCTGGTTCTCGGGCGAGCCCACAAGATAGAGATCGCACCACCCCTTTTCGGCGGCATGGGTCGCGCGGGCCACCTGATCGTCAAGCCGGTCATTGTTCGTGGGCGTCATCAGGACAGGCCCGTCATAGCCCAACATGAGCTCGTGGTAGGAATTGTAGCCCGCAGCCGAGATCACGCCATCGAACGCTGGAAGATAACTGCCAAGCGGGTAAAGCTGACGGATCTTCGTGCCCTTTGCGGTTTTCGCAGGCGCGGGCGCCAGCGGCGATTTCGCCCAGATCAGGGTGATCCGCCGACGCGCGGCATGCAGTTCGATCAGGCGCTGCAACTCCTCCCAGTCGCCGAAGGCACCGCCAAGAGAGACAAGGCAATGCCGACCCCGCCCCAGGTCGAGCCGCCGTTTCGCCACGCGCCGCGGATAGGTCGCAAGAAACGGTTTCAGCGTCACGGGGGCCGCATAGTGATAACGCGAAAACCCCTTGAACTGGGCCTGCCTCAGCCGTGTCGGCCCCTGATCGCGCTCGATCGCGATGTCGCCGGGTTCCAGGACGACATCGCAATATTCCTCTGACTCGAGCAGTTGCGCATCCGACTCCGGTTGCAGCATACCGCGCCGGATCCAGGCCACGCCCGCGCGCCCGCATCCGGCCTGCCGCAGCGCATCGATCATGAAAACATCGAAGGTGCCGCCGTCATAGGTAATGACATTCGGCCGGAAATGCCTCAGCGCATCGGCGAATTCCAGCGTCTCCCAGTGCCGCCAGTCGGGGGGATGGGCGCTCAGATGCAGCGCGGTCTGCCGCAGGATCACCTCGAACCCCGCGGCATGGATGATCTCGGCGGCGCGTGAGAAACTCCAGAAGATCACGCGGGCGCCGCACTCCTCCTGCAGGGCCCGGCCGACAGACATCATCCGCGTCACATGCCCAAGCCCGACCCCGTTCGGCACGACCGACAGGATGCAAAGCTGGGATGGCCGGGCACGGGGAAGAACCGGCGCCGCACCGGGAACGCCATTGGCATAACTGACAAGATCGGCAAGGTCGGCATCGTCGGCGTCGGCTGCCCTGAGCCGCGCGAGGCGCCGCAGCCGGACCCAGTTGAAAAACTCTGGATGAACCCGGCGGCTTTCGCGCCGTCCGTCCGGGGTTGCCTGCGAGAATGTCGCGACCTCCTGCCGGCGGTCCAGCGGCAGAACCGGTCGCTCGCCTGCGATCTCGGGAAGGGCGGGCAGTGCATCGACCGCTTGACGGATGATCGAGGAAAGCACCTCGGCCGCCTCTGGCGTCAGGGCTGCAAACCGCCATTGCGTGGGCGCGGCTGTTTCGATCCCGGCCGCAAGCCAGTCGAGCCCCTGCCGCCATGCCGGCAGATCGACCGACGCACCGTGGCGCCGAAGAAGGATCGTGACATCAAGGCCAGAGCGGACAAGCGCCGCGAAATGCGCCAGCGCCCAAGCCTGCGACAGCACGATCAACCGGTCGATGGCCGCCGCATCCGCCAGCGGGTCGTCGATCACGACCAGTTCGGCATTCTGGTCGGACAGGGCGTCTTCCATCAGTTGCATGGCCGGGTCGGTCCAGTCCCCGAACACCCCGATGCGGGTCGTTGCAACGGTCATCTGCCGGGCTCCTTCCCGCGGTAAAGCGCCAAGGCCGCCCCGGCCAGCGCCGCCCGGCCAAAGCCCTTGTGCGCGAACCGGACGCGCGGCGCAGGATCGGCGGCCAGCGCACCGTCAAGCCACTCGGCCAGTGAATCGGCCGCGTCCCCGGGGGCGATGTCGGGCGCCATCAGCAACCCGGCGGCGGGCCCGCGCCGCAGCATCGCCTCCCCCACGCCGCCCACATCGCAGGCCGCGACCGGCAGCCCGCAGGCCTGTGCCTCGATCAGGGTGTTCGGCACGCCTTCGACCCGCGACATCAGCAACAACAGATCCAGCCGACCATAGAGGTCTTCGGGCGCCGTCGTGCCCGTCACGATCTCAAGCTCGGAAAGCCCCAGGTCGCGGGCAAGGGCCCGGGTCTCTGCCTCCAGCGGGCCGGAGCCGAAGATCACGGGGCCACGGGACGGTCAAGCCGACCGGCCAGCGTGGCAACGGTGTGCAGCCACAGACCGGGGCGCTTGTTGGGGGCCAGCCTGAAGATCCCGCCGATCCGGAGCGCATGATCGCTCGCCGGCTGCCGCAGGGCGGGGGTGAAACGCGTCTCGTCCACCGCGTTCTGCAACAGCGCTATCCGCGCCGGCGCGCAGCCGATCCAGCGCGCGTAATCCTCTGCCCCGGCGCGGGCATTGGCCGTCAGGCTGAACTGCCCGGTTGCCGCGTAATCGGCGTAAAGCGCGCGCATCCGGGCAAGGTCGGCGTCGCGGCGGGTGTCGGGGCTCATGTTCCGCATGCTCAGCACGACCCGCTTGATCCCCAGCAGATGCCCGACCAGCCCCGCGGCGAGCGCAGACTTGTCCTGCCAGCCATGCAGCACGTCGGGACGGATCTCGTTGGCCAGATGCCAGAGCGCGCGGGTATCGCCCTGCACCGGCGCAGGCAGGGCCGCGATAAGCCGCTCGGCCTCTGGTGGGACGGTGGTGTTGGCGATCTTGCGCCGGGTCAGATCATGGACCCGCAGGCCGAGGTCCTCCAGTTCGGGCAGGAACCGGTCATGCCCGCGATCATGCGCCAATGTGTAACATGCAACCTCGATGGCCCCGGGGGGCAAGGGGCCCGACGACAGTGCCCGGATCAGTTCCACGAACTGCCGTTCCGCCCCGCCGGCCGCGAGCGAGAAATTCACCATCAACAGCTTTGCAGGCAGCCGCCCCTCACCCGGCCACCCAGCCGGTTTGGGGGGAAGGTTCAGGAAATCGGCCACGGGCACAAGGAAATCGGGCGACCTGATGCGGGCGGAAGCGGCAAAGTTCCGCGGCAGGGGAAGGTTTCCCTGCGCATCGAAACCGCAGGCATCAAGCACCGACTTTGCCCGCTCACTGATCCCCGCCCGTTGTCGGCGGAGCCAATGCACAAGACCGATATAGCCGCCCTCCAGCAGCATGTCGCCGATCTCGACCGACTGGGCACGATCCAGCGGGGCCGCAGGATCACCGCCGGCCGCTGCGTATTCGGCCAGAATCTCGACGACATCGCCCTGCCCCATCAGCATGCCCAGCCGGATCCGCTCGGCCACATCCAGGTCCTCGCCAAGGAGTGCCGCGGCATGTTCCACGGCCTCCTCGCACCGGTCGAGACGGGACAGCGTCTGGATCACCCGCAACAGGGCAGCCTTGCGGTAGGACGCGAACCGGCCAGCCACCCCAAGCCAAAGCGCAATCGCCTCATCGGCCGCGCCGCGCTGGTCCTGAATGCTGGCCGCGCGCATGTCGAGCCGCGGATCATCGGGGAAACGGTCCCGCTCGGCATCGATCCGGGCCAGCGCCCGGTCGAACTCTCCCGAAAACCGCAAGAGATCGATCAGTATCAACAGATCGTCCAGCCGCTGTGGCCGCGTCGTTCCGGCAAGGCGTTTGGCGAATTCCGCATCTGTCCGCACCGGGCCCCCTTCGGCCCGGCGCTTTGCAACCATCAGATGGCAGCGCGCCAGCACCAGACGCGCCTCGATATCCTGCGGATCGCGACCGCAGACATCCTCGATCACGAAGGCCGCGCTGTCGCTGTCGCCCTCCTGCAGGAAATGCGCCGCCTCCTTCAGCGCAACATCGTATGACCGCCAGTTCGCGTCCCACAGCCGCTGTCGCGCGACATGGGCAAGGGTGGCGTTACCCCCATCGTCCGCCTGCCGCGCAAGGTATTCCCACAGCCCGGGATGCGTTTCCGCGTTGCAGCCCGCCCCAACCAGCATAAGCTGCCCCGAAGCAAAGCGGCCGTCGGAACACATCTCGGCGAGTTGCCTGCGAACCGCCGCAAGATCTTGAAGGAACGTGCTTTCCGACATGCCTCACTGCCAAAGCCGGGTTTGCGCGCCACTATGAATCCCACGCTGACCGAAAACAAGCCGGGGCCCGACGCGCCCGCCGACGTCCCGCGGATGATGGGCGAGGCCGACCTGGATCTGATCCGCGCGATGGCGGCGCGGCTGCCGCCGCAGTCCGCCCTGGTCGAGATCGGGCCGTGGTTGGGCGGGGTCAGCCTGATCCTTGCCGACTACGGGCAGTTGCATGTCGTGGACCGCTTCCTGTGGTCCGAAAGCAACGCGGCGGCGTGGCCGGGTCTTGCCGAAATCGGCGCCTCCTTCCGGCCGCTGTTCGAGGCGACTGTCGCGCATCTTGACCCGCCCGTGCAGGTTCACGAAACCGATTGCCGGGATTTCGTCTGGCCTGGGGGCCGTATCGGCCTGTGCCTGATCGATGCACCGCGCAGCGCCTCTGGGCTGCTTCAGTGCCTCGCCGGCGTGGCGGCGGGTCTCGACCCCGAGAGCGTGATCCTCTTCAAGAACGGCCTCAACCCCGGTTACCCCGAACTGCCGGCCCTTCTGGAGGTGCTCCTTGGGAGGGGAGTGCTGGCCCCGGTGGAAACCAAACAAGCGCCCTGGTGCAACATCCTTGCCGCGCGTCCCGGCCCGGAGTGGGAGAGCCTCGCTGAACTCGACATGCAGGACCAGATGATAAGGGAAGAGCCGGTTTCGAACACGGTCCGCGACCCGTGGGGCGGACGGCTTCTCGCGGCGGCCCGGGTCGCTGAACGGGCCGCTTCCGGGGACTGGGCCGGGGCATATGCGCGGGTCGCAGAACTGCCCCTCGACCCCGCCCTTGCCCGCGACTGGGACATCTGTTCGGCCGCCCTGCCCCGGGCAGAAGAGACCGAGATCCTTCTTGCGGTCCTTGCCGAACTGGTCGCCGCACAAACCGACAGCGCGGCCCGGAACCGGTCCCCCTTTCCGATCGATCGCGGCCCCGTTTCGGCCCTGCGCGGCTTCTGGCTGAACGCCGCCGATCACCCATGGCGCACGGCGGATTTCGATGCGGAGTTGATCGTGCGCGCCGCGGAAGGCGGTGCGATGGTCCTGCCAGCAGAGCTTGGCCAGCAACTGTCTGGCCGCACCATCGTGGAGATCGGCACCGGACTGGGGCTCTCGGGCGTCGGCTTCCTGGCGGCGGGGGCGTCGGCCTATCTTGGCGCAGAGCTTGGCCAGATCACCCGCGACATGGTTTCGGCCGATTTCCGCTTGACCGCGTTGGCGTATCTTCCCGCCGCCGAGATCGCGCCGGAACGCCTGGGCCATGCCGACCTTGTCGTGCTGCGTGGGCAAGACCGTCAAGACGAAGCTGTCGGTCCGCTGCTCGACGCGCTGCCCGAAGAAACTGAGATTCTGCTAGCGACGGACGGACCACGAGGCATGCAGATCGAAAGCCTGCCCCGCCGGCCCTGAGACTTGGGTCAGAACGGCTTGCGGGCCAGCCCCCAATGGGCGTCGGGATATTCGCGCACCTGCTCATACCCCAGATGGGTCAGCACGGTGTCCCAGACCAGCCGCACGGGCTTTGACTCCACCTCGTCGGCATCGAATTTCCGCAGCAATTCGGGCTTGGACTGGTAGTGCTTGGACCGGCTCATCGTCCAATCCATATCGTCGAGCAGGAGCAAACCGCCCGGCCGCAGCAGCATGTCGATCAGCAGAACGCCAAATCCGGTCGAGTCCCAGGTGTGTCCACCATCGAAATAGCAGAAGTCGAACAGCGGCCGCTCTGGCGCGCTGATCAGCCGCTGCAATTCCCAAGTGTAGGACCGTTTGCAGAAGATCGGCGTGACCCGCTGTGCAAGACCCGCCTTTTCCAGCAGGTCCTCGATATTCGGGCGATGCCGACGGGCGGAGGCCATATCGAGGGTCAGAAGGCTCCCCTCCTCCCCCTGATCCTCAAGGATCGCTCCGATATAGGCGCTGCTCTTGCCTTGATAAAAGCCGACCTCGATGATCTTCCGCGCGCCTTCCTGCAAGATGAGATCGCGCAGGATTTCCGCCTCGAACTGCCGCATATACGGGATGTCTTGGAACAGTTCGGCCACCAGATCGAACTTGGACATCGGCCTTTTCCTTTTATCGAAGCGTCAACCGGGTATCGCAAATCCCGCCCCGCTGCAACCGGCCCGCGTGGGATCGACCGAACCCCGGTCTTGGCCGCGGGCGTGTGACGCGGCGCGCATGATGATGCGCCGGGGCCACCGGGATGTCGGGTTCCGGTTCGCATCGATCGACACCTCCTCGCCAGCCGGACTCGGACGGCGAACGCCCAAATATTGGGCAAATTGGTCGGCTGTTACCCGGCGCGACCCGCACAGGGCCAGTCAGGCCGGGAAAGTCCTTGCCGGGCTGCGCTGAATTTGTCTCACTCTGGCCAAACGCATCTGAAGCACGTGCAACGGCAATCGAGCCCCAAACCTCCATCCGCGAGGCAAGGGGCTTTTTTCTTTGTGGCAACGCGTCGGGGGAATTTTGACACACGAAACGCCGTACCGGATCGGATTGCTCTTTTCGACGACCGGCCCTTACGCGGCCCTTGGCCGTTCGGCGCTGGATGGCGCCCTGATGGCGGTCGACGAGGTCAATGCCGAAGGACGGGTTTCCCTGTCGCCGGAGCTCCGCGACCCCGAAGGCATCCCGCAGCTATATGAACAATTCACCGATGAATTGGTGGGACACGGCCGAATGCGTCACATCGTCGGCGGTATCACGTCGTGGTCGCGCAAAGACATGATTCCGGTCCTGGAACGGCACGGCGCGATGCTGTGGTATCCCTGTCCCTATGAGGGCTTCGAGTGCAACGATCACGTCGTCTATCTGGGGGCCTGCCCTAATCAGCATCTCGTTCCCCTTGTCGACCATGTGCTGCGGGCGCGCCCGCGCCGCGCCATTCTTGTCGGGTCGAATTATGTCTGGGGATGGGAAACCCTGCGCGTGGCCCGCGAACGGCTTGCCGCGGCCGGCGTCGACATCGCCGCGGAACGCTTCGTACCGCTGGGCGACACCAAGTGCCGGCATCTGATCGACGAAATCGACGTCTGCCGGCCCGACCTGATCGTGAACAGCCTGATCGGACCGTCCAACCACGCCTTCATGAAAGGGGTGGCCGATCTGGGCTGCAACTGTCTGGTCCTGAGCGCCAACCAGACCGAGGCCGATCTGGATGACCTGGGGACAGCGGCCGACGGGATGTTGTCGATCGCGGCGTGGTTTGAGGGGATCGAGACGCCCGAGAACATGGCTTTTCGCGACCGGATCGCGCGGGCTTTCGGGGAGAGCTATCGTGCGTCATGCAACTTCGCGACGGCCTACACCGCTGTACGGCTCCTTGCGGAGGGACTGGCCCGGACCGGCCATGACGAGCCGCGCGCGGTCTTCGACGCGATCGCCGGCCGACCACTGACCACGGTTCTTGGGCCAGCAGAGATCGATCCGGTAACGCGCCATACCAGCCTCGTTCCGCGCATGGCCACAGCCCGTGCCGGGAGCTTTGAAATCATCCATGACAGCGTCGCGCCGGTGGCCCCCGACCCCTACCTGACCCGCGTTCCCCCGCCCGCATCTTCAGGGCGCAAAGCCAATCTCAGGATCGTGTCATGACCGAGCTTTTGGACCTGAATTTCACCGGTCGTCGCGCCGTGGTGCTGCACCCGACCAAGACGGTTCGGCAACGGCTGGTGTCCCGTCTGGAAATCCTTGGGCTGCACACCTGCGGCGACTGGCCCGATCTGCCCGACACGCGAACGGATTTCCTGTTCATCGACATCGATATGGGGCACGACGAGCAACTGCCATGGTCTCCCGGACTTGCACCGATACCAGTTATCGGCGTGATCCGGTCGGAAAGCCCGGGACGACTGGCATGGGCGATGCGCCAGAACCTCGACGCCTTTCTCTCAGAGGCTGCGCCCGAACTGGTCTATTCCGCGCTGGTGATCGCCGCCTCGAAGCATGCCGCACGAGTGCAGCACCGCGCACGCGAAGCCGAGGCCGCCCGCCGCGCCGGAATGCGCGACATCCTGATCCGGGCGGTGATCGCCATCATGTCGTCCCATGGTGTGGACGAGATCGCAGCCCTGAAGAAGCTGCGCACCTTTGCCATGGTCGAACGGGTCGCGCTGGAAGACGCAGCCGAGTTGTACCTGCGCGAGACCGACCGCCACCCACGGGAAGGCCGGGCATGAGCAAGGCGCACCCCACGCAGAGCCGACCATCCACCATCGGCGGTCCAGTCGTGCTGCAACTCTTGCGACGGCCGCGCTCTGCCTTCGCGGTGATCGTGATCGGCACGATGGTGGCCGCGGCGGTCCTGGCGCCATGGATCATGCCCTATGACCCGAATGACCAGATGTTCGACGGTCTCAGCCTTGAGGGCGCGCCGCTGCCGCCGTCTTCGACGTTCTGGCTGGGCACCGACCTGCTGGGACGGGACCTGTTCTCGCGCCTGATCCTCGGCACGCAGACCTCTCTGGTGATCGGGGTGCTTGCCAACGGTATCGCGGTCTTGCTGGGCGCGACCGTCGGCATCACGGCGGGCTATTTCGGCGGATGGCTGGGGGGCGTTCTGATGCGCTTTACCGACCTGATGATGGCCTTCCCGGCGCTTCTTCTGGCGATCGTGCTGGCCGCGATCTTCAAGCCCTCGCTTCTGATCGTGGCGCTGGTGATCGCCATGGTGAACTGGGTGCAGATGGCCCGCGTGATCTATACCGAGACACGCAGCCTTGCACAGAGAGACTTCATCGACGTGCAGCGTGCCATGGGGGCGTCGACGCTGCGGATTCTGGGGCGTCATATCCTGCCGCACCTGGTCTACTCGATCATTGTCTTCGGCACCTTGGGTATCTCGACCACCGTCCTGCTTGAGGCGACGCTGAGCTACCTTGGCGTCGGGGTCCAGCCGCCCACGCCATCCTGGGGCAACATTATTTTCGAGAACCAGACCTATTTCGCGAATGCGCCTTGGCTGGTGTTCTTTCCCGGGCTTGCCATCGTCCTTCTGGCGCTGTCCTTCAACCTTCTCGGGGACGCCCTGCGCGACACGCTCGACCCGCAACTGAAGGGGCGGCTCTGATGTGGGGGTATGTCCTGCGCCGCCTGGGGGAGTCGCTTCTGATCCTTCTGGGTATCAGCGTCGTAACCTTCGCGCTGCTTTATCTCGTGCCCGCCGATCCCGCGCGCCAGATTGCCGGGCGGTCGGCCACGGCAGAAACGGTGGCCAATATCCGCGCCCAGCTTGGCCTCGATCAGCCGTTCCACGTTCAATACGTCCGCTATCTGGGGAACCTCTTGCAGGGCGATCTGGGCCGGTCCTACCTGCAGCGGACAGAAGTTTCGGAACTGATCGCGGCCCGGATGCCGGCCACGCTTCTTCTGATGCTGGCGGCCATCGTGGTGGAGCTGATCCTCGGGCTGACCATCGGCGCCATCGCGGCGCTGAAGCGCAACAGCGCGGTGGACCAGACACTGATGGTCTTCTCCTTCGTCACGATCTCGGCGCCGCAATTCGTCGTCGGGATCCTGCTGCTCTATGTTTTCGCTGTGAAACTCAGTTGGTTCCCCATCGGCGGCTACGGCACCTTTGCCCATCTCGTTTTGCCCGCGGTGACCATCGGGCTTTTGGGCACGGGGTGGTACAGCCGGATGATGCGGTCGTCGATGATCGACGTGCTGGCCCAGGACTATGTCCGCACCGCGCGGGCCAAGGGGCTGGGAAAGCTGCGCATCATCCTGCGCCATGTCGCCCCCAACGCCATTCTGCCCATCATCGCCATGATCGGCATCGATATCGGGCTGTTCATGTCGGGCATCGTGGTGGTGGAATCCGTCTTCGGCTGGCCCGGTATCGGGCAACTGGCCTGGCAGGCGATCCAGCGCGTGGACATCCCCATCATCATGGGGGTCACGCTGGTGTCGGCCTGTTTCATCGTTCTCGGAAACCTGATTGCGGACCTCATCGCGCCGCTGGTGGACCCGCGGATCAAGCTCAAATGACCAAGACCAACAGGAGAGGGTAAAGACCAATGGGAAAGACGCTTGCAACAAGCCTGCTGGCGCTGGCGGTGGCCGCCCCGGCGCTGGCACAGGACTTCACCGACGCCAAGCAGGGCGGGTCGATGATCGTCACCTACAAGGACGACGTCTCCACGCTCGACCCGGCCATCGGCTATGACTGGCAGAACTGGTCGATGATCAAGTCGCTGTTCGACGGGCTGATGGACTACCAGCCCGGCACGACCGAACTGAAAAAGGACCTGGCCGAGGACTACACGATTTCGGACGACGGGATGACCTACACCTTCACGCTGCACAAGGGCGTGACATTCCACAATGGCCGCGAGATGACGGCCGAGGACGTGAAATACTCGCTCGACCGGGTGACGAACCCCAAGACGCTAAGCCCCGGCGCCGGTTTCTTCGGCTCGATCGCGGGCTATGACGCGATGGCCGCGGGCGAGGCCGAAAGCCTGTCAGGCGTGACCGTGATCGACCCCTACACCATCGAGATCAAGCTGTCGCGCCCCGATGCCACCTTCCTGCATGTGATGGCGATCAACTTCTCTTCCGTCGTGCCGAAAGAGGTGGTGGAAGAATACGGGCAGGATTTCGGCAAACACCCGGTCGGCACCGGCGCCTTCTATCTGGAGGACTGGACGCTGGGCCAGAGCCTGACCTTCGCGCGCAACACCGATTACTGGAACGCGGGCGTGCCGAAGCTTGACCAGATCACCTTCGAAATCGGGCTGGAGCCCATCGTGGCGCTATTGCGCCTGCAGCAGGGGCAGGCCGACATTCCCGGCGACGGCATCCCGCCCGCCAAGTTCCTGGAGGTCACGCAGGACCCCGCCTACAAGGATTTCGTGATCGAGGGCGGGCAGCTTCACACCGGCTACATCACGATGAACGTCAACATGGCCCCCTTCGACAACGTGAAGGTCCGGCAGGCCGTGAACATGGCGATCAACAAGGACCGCGCCGTTCGGATCATCAACGGCCGCGCGGTGCCCGCCAATCAGCCGCTGCCGCCGACCATGCCGGGCTATGCGCCGGACTACGAAGGGTACGCCTATGACCCTGCGGCGGCCAAGGCGCTTCTGGCCGAGGCGGGCTTCCCCGACGGGTTCGAGACCGAGCTTTACGTCTACAACACCGACCCAAATCCAAGGATCGCGCAAAGCTTTCAGCAGGATCTGGCGGCCATCGGCATCAAGGCGGAAATCCGCAGCCTCGCCCAGGCCAACGTGATCGCCGCGGGCGGCGAGCCGGATCAGGCACCGATGATCTGGTCGGGCGGCATGGCCTGGATCGCCGATTTCCCCGATCCGTCGAACTTCTACGGACCGATCCTCGGCTGCGACGGCGCGGTGCAGGGTGGCTGGAACTGGTCGTGGTACTGCAACAAGGACCTCGACGCCAAGGCGGTGGAGGCCGACGCAATGGTCGACCCCGCCATGGCCGCGGAGCGTGAAGAGAAATGGCGCGAAATCTACCTCGCCATCATGGAAGACGCGCCTTGGGTGCCGGTCTTCAACGAGCAGCGCTTCACCATGCGCTCCGCCAAGCTGGGCGGCCCGGACGCGATCTTCGTCGACCCGGTGCATGTGCCGGTCAACTACGACTACGTGTATTCGACCGATGTGCAGTAACTGCGGCGGCCACACGATCCACGGCCGGCACCATCACTTCGGGTGGGATCACGCGATCCCGCCCGTCGCCACCGTGGCCCCGGGGGGGCATATGCATTTCGAATGCATCGATGCCTCGGGCGGGCAACTGAACCGGGACAGCACCTCGGCCGATCTGGCGACGCTGTCCTTCGACAAGATCAACCCGGTCACCGGGCCCGTCTATGTGGACGGCGCCCAGCCTGGGGACGTGCTGAAGATCACGATCGAGGCGTTCACCCCCTCGGGCTGGGGCTGGACGGCGAACATACCCGGCTTCGGGCTACTTGCCGACCAGTTCCCGGACGGCGCGCTGCATATCTGGGACTACGACCCCCATGTCACCGCGCCCGCGCTTTACGGCGATGTGGCCCGCGTGCCGTTGAAACCCTTCGCCGGCACCATCGGTCTGGCCCCGGCAGAGGCGGGAACGCATTCGGTCGTGCCGCCGCGGCGCATGGGCGGGAACATGGATATCCGCGACCTGAGCGCGGGCACCACTCTCTACCTGCCGGTCGAGGTCGAGGGGGCGCTTTTCTCGATCGGCGACACCCATGCCGCGCAGGGCGATGGGGAGGTGTGCGGCACGGCCATCGAAAGCCCGATGAACGTCGCGCTGACGCTGGACCTGATCAAGGACCAGCCGTTGGCGTTCCCGCGCTTCACGACAGAGGGGCCGGTCACGCGCCACATCGACAGAAAGGGGTACGAGGTGACGACGGGCATCGGCCCCGACCTGATGACGGGTGCCCGCGATGCGCTGTCGGCGATGATCGACCTGATCTGCACGACCCACAAGATGGACCCGGTGCAGGCCTACATGCTGTGTTCGGTCTGCGGCGACCTCAGGATATCCGAGATCGTGGACATGCCCAACTGGGTCGTCTCGTTCTACCTGCCGCGGGTCGTCTTCGAATGACGGCCACGGCCGAAACCACCGGGCGCGGGGACATGCCGCGCCCGGTTCTGACCGTGGACGGGCTGACCATCGAGGTCGCCACCCCCGACGGCGCCAGGCCCGTGGTCGAGGACCTGGGCTTTACGCTGCACCGGGGCGAAACGCTGTGCCTTGCCGGCGAAAGCGGCTCTGGCAAGTCGATGACCGCGCTGGCGATCATGGGCCTCTTGCCGCGCATGGCGCGGATTGCGACGGGGTCGATCCGTCTGGCCGACGGCACAGAGCTTGCCGGGCGCAGCGATGCCCGGATGCGCGACATCCGGGCCAATCGGGTTTCCATGATCTTCCAGGAACCGATGACCTCGCTGAACCCGGTAATGACCATCGGACGGCAGATTACCGAGGTTCTTCTGGAACACCGCGCCTGTGCGGCGTCCGAGGCGGCCGCACGGGCGCTGGAGCTGCTGCGCGACGTTCAGATCACCGATGCCGAAAGACGGCTGAAGCAATATCCCCATGAATTGTCGGGGGGCATGCGGCAGCGGGTGATGATTGCCATCGCGCTGGCCTGCAAGCCCGAAATCCTGATCGCCGATGAGCCCACCACCGCGCTTGACGTCACCGTTCAGGCCGAGGTTCTGGAATTGATCCGGGCGCTTCAGCGCGAACACGGCACGACGGTTCTGATGATCACGCATGACATGGGCGTCGTGGCCGAAATGGCCAGCCGGGTGGTGGTGATGCGCAATGGCCGTCAGGAAGAGGCCGCGCCGGTGCGTCGGCTTTTCGCAGCCCCGCAGACAGCCTATGCACGCCAGTTGCTGGATGCCGTGCCGCGGCTGGGTCAGGCCCCCGCGCGCCCCAGCCCCGACCGGCGCCGCGACGTGGTCGAGGTGACCGACCTGACCGTCCGCTTTCCGATGCGCGGCGGCGTGCTGAACCGGGTGAAGGCGCAGGTCCATGCCGTCGAAGGGGTCAGCCTGCGGATCAGCCCCGGCGAAACGCTGGCCCTGGTGGGGGAATCGGGCTGCGGCAAGTCGACGATCGGCAAGGCGCTTCTGGGGCTGGTGCCGTGGCAGGGGCATATCCGGGTCGACGGGCAGCACATGGCGGGGCTCAGCCCGCAGGGGCTGAAACCGATCCGGCGCAACATCCAGATGGTGTTCCAGGACCCCGGCGCCTCGCTCGACGCGCGTATGACCGTGGGGCGTCAGGTCGCCGAACCCCTTGTCATTCACGGCCTCGCCGCAGGCAGCGCGCTACAGGATCGGGTGGAGATGCTGTTCCGCCGCGTGGGTCTGACGCCCGAGCAAATGGCACGCTACCCGCATGAATTCTCGGGCGGTCAGCGTCAACGGATCTGCATCGCCCGGGCGCTGGCGCTGGAGCCCAGGATCATTGTCGCCGATGAAAGCGTCTCGGCACTCGACGTATCCGTGCAGGCACAGGTTCTGGACCTGCTGCGTGAATTGCAGGAAGAACGGGGGCTGGCCTATCTGTTCATCAGTCACGACATGGCCGTGATCGATCAGGTTGCCGACCGGGTGGCCGTCATGAACCTGGGCCAGATCGTCGAAACCGGGACACGCGATCAGGTGCTGCGTGCGCCGGCCCATTCCTATACGCGCCGGTTGCTCTCTGCGGTGCCGGTTCCCGACCCCGAACACAGGCGAAGCGCAGTCCTGCCACGTGCGGGCGAGGCCGGCTCACCCGTCCGGCCCCTGGGGCAGGAGCCGCCGCGCCTGCAGATGGTCGAGATCGCGCCCGGACATTGGGCGGCAAAGGAAACGCCCGCCCGGGCCGCATGAGTCAGGAACGGAGATACCGATGACCTGGAAGACCTCCTATCGCTCTTTCTACTATGAAACCGCGCCCGAGCCGGACGATTTTGCCCTGCCGCCCGCCGAGACGGCCCTGTTGGTGATCGACATCCAGAACACCTATCTGGAGCCCAAGGGCACACCCGAGGAAAATGCCCGCTGGCAGCCCTTCTTCGAGCGGATGAACCGAATCGTCATCCCCAATACCCGCGATCTGCAGGATTGGGCGCGCGCGCAGGGGATCGAGGTGATCCATGCCCGCATCGCCTGCCTGAAAGAGGATGGGCGGGACCGGTCGCTCAGCCAAAAAAAGCCTGGCTTCAACTACCTGCTTCTGCCCAAGGACCGCGCCGACAGCCAGATCGTCGATGCCGTCGCCCCCACGGCCGATGAGATCGTCGTGACGAAAACCACGGACAGCGCGCTGACGGGAACGAACCTGCGGATGATCCTGCACAATATGGGTATCAAGAACGTCATCGTGGCCGGTATCTTCACCGATCAGTGCATCTCGTCCAGCGTGCGCAGCCTGGCGGATGAAAGCTTCAACGTGGTGGTGGTCGAGGATTGCTGCGCGGCCGCGACAGAGGCGCTGCACCGTCACGAACTGGAAGTGATCAACATGATCTACTGCCATGTGGTCAGCAGCGCGGAGGTCAAGGCGTTCCCGAGCGCCTGACCGGCCCGCGGCGCGGCAAACGATCCGGTTCGGCGCCCGATCTACCCGCCTGGACTTGAGGATAGGCCGGGCGCGTCTGCCCGTGCGTGGGAACGCGTGGAACGCACGCATTCCTGCCGCCGGGTCACAACACCCCTGCCGCCCGGATGTCCTCCACGGCGAAATCGATCAGGGCGCGGACCTTGCGCGGCAGCACGCGACCCTCAAGGTATACAGCGCTGAGAGGGGCGGAGACCCCGTCGATCCCGTCCATCACCGGGACGAGCCGCCCGGCCTCCAGCGCCTCGTAAAGCGCGAAATGGGGCGCGTAGCAGATACCGGCGCCGCTGGCCGCAAGGTCGACGGCGGCCCGGGCCGAGTTGACCTGAAAACGGCCGTCGACCAGCACAATCCGCTCCTCACCATTCTGCCGAAACACCCAGCGGCGCGGCGCGCGCCGGTTGGTGTCGAGGATGCAGATGTGGCTTTGCAGATCCTCGGGCGTGGCCGGGGCCCCGTGTTGGGCGATGTAGTCCGGGCTTGCCACGGCGATCGAGCGCATCTCGCCCAGTTTCCGGGTCTTGAGGGACAGCATGTCCGACTGACCGATCCGAAAGGCAAGGTCGATCCCGTCGCTAGCCAGATCGACGAACCCGTCATGCAGGCGCAGATCGAAGGTCAGCGCCGGGTTCATCGCCGCGAACCGGGCCAGCATCCCGGCCACGTAGACCTCGCCGAAGGTGACAGGGGCGGAAATCCGGATCAGCCCGGTGAAACCGCGGGATCCTTCCGAAACCTCGGCCAGCAGATCGTCCAACTCATCCAGAAGGGCCGGGGCGCGGGCCAGCAGGTCATCGCCGGCCGAGGTAAGCCCAACCTTCCGGGTGGTGCGCTGGAACAGCCGGACACCAAGCCGCCGTTCCAGTTCCGCCACGTATTTCGAGGTCAGCCGGTTCGACACGCCAAGCTGGTCGGCGGCCGCCGTGAAGGACCCTGTCTTGGCCGTGGCCACGAAAGCCCTGAGTTCATCGACGATGTCCACTGAACGCCAACTGAGAACAAAATGAAGATAGTCATTCAATACTAACGCCATTTTGCGGCTTAATGGCAAGCCTTAGGTTCCGTGTCAGAGAAACCGCGCCTTCGCCCAAACGGCCGGAAGGGCGCCTGACCGGAGACAAGAGATGACCACAGCCTCCCAAACCGCCCATGCCGCCACGCTCCTGCGCGTTTCCAGCGGCGTCCTGTTCCTGGCCCACGGCCTGCTCAAGGTGAACGTCTTCACCGTTGCAGGCACCGTCGGCTATTTCGAAAGCCTCGGCCTGCCCGGTGGACTGGCCTACCTGACCATCGCCGCAGAGTTGATCGGCGGGCTTGCACTGATCCTAGGCGTGGCCACGCGGCCGGTGGCGCTGGCGCTGATCCCGGTTCTGCTGGGCGCGACCTGGGTGCATTCGGGCAATGGCTGGGTGTTCTCGGGCGAAGGCGGCGGCTGGGAATTCCCGGTCTTCTGGATCGTCGCGCAACTGAGCATCGCGCTTCTGGGCGCCGGTGCCTATGCGCTGAACATCCCCGCGCTGGAAAAACGTCTGGGCCGGTTCGCCTGACCGGCCGTCGGCGCCAACGGGCGCCCATCCCCCTCACATCCGCATGCCCACAAGGATCGACCCCATGTATCGCATTACCCTGACCTCTGCCCTTGCACTCGGGCTGGCACTTGGCACTCCCGCGATGGCCCAAGGCGTCAAGGAAAGCCCCTCGACCGTTGACGCCACCTATGTTGCCGAATCCGTGACCGAGGCGCTGGCCCCCGGCGAGAAAATCGAAAACCTCTACACCAAGAACGTCACGCAGGACTACATCCTGCAACGTCTCTCCGACCGGGTGTATTTCTTCCAGAGCCAGTTTTACGGCACCGTCTTCTATGTTGGCGACACCGGCGTTCTGATGTTCGACGCGCTGGAGGGACGCGCCGCGGCGCTTGAGGCCGCGGTGGATGAGGTCACGGATCTGCCGATCACCGCGATCCTTTACAGTCACGACCACGCGGACCACATCGCCGATGCCGCCGCATTGATCGAGGCGAACCCGGGCGTGCGCGTCATCGCGACCGAGGCGACCGCGGAATTGATGGATCGGTTGGGCTCCCACCTGCCGCGGCCGACCGAGGTGATCCCTGCAGACGCGAACAGCGTTGACTTCGAAGGGCTGACGGTACGTGTCGTGCCGTTCAGCGCAGACGCCCATGCCCATGACCACGCGGCCTATGTGCTGGAGGGTACAGGCGTGGTGCATGCACCCGACGTCATCAACCCCGACCAGCCGCCGTTCTGGTCCTTTGCCGGGGCCGAAGGTTACCTGGGCTATCGCGACCTGATCGACCAGATCGATGCGCTCGACTGGGACTATCTCTCCGGTGGGCACGGCAATGTCGGCGCTCGGGCGGACATCGCCTTCTACCGCCAGTTCCTGAACGATCTTGAGGCCGCCGTGGGAGAGGCGCTTGGCAATGTGCCCTGGGGCGCGGGGATCGACGACCCGGCCCGCCTGAACGCGCATACCGCCTATCTGTCGAACTGGATTGCCGAGGTCGGCACCTATGCCACCGACAAGCTTCGCCCGGAATACGGCGACTACTACGGGTTCGAATATGCCACGCCGAAGAACGCGGAACTGGTGGGCATGTACCTCTTCTCCTACCGCTGACGCCCTGGCGCACCGCCCCCCCGGTGCGCCACCCCCCAAACGCCACCGCCCCATGAAAGGACCTGCCATGTCTGTCACGCACACGCTTTCTAGCCTCAAGGACAGGCTCTCCCCCTCCGACCGGATGCCGCTTGTCTTCCTTGGCCACGGCAGCCCGATGAACGCCATCGAAGACACCGCCTATAGCCGCGCCTGGACCGACCTCGGCCAGAGCCTGCCGCGGCCCAAGGCGATCCTCGTCGTCTCGGCCCACTGGATGACCCATGGGACGACGCTGGTCGACATCTCGGCGATGCCAAAGACGATCCACGATTTCTACGGCTTCCCGCAGGCGCTCTATGCGCAGCAATACCCCGCGCCCGGCGCCCCGGACCTGGCCCGCGAAGTGGCCTCGATCCTCGCCAGCCACCATGGCGCAGAGGATGACCGCTGGGGGCTCGACCACGGGGCGTGGTCCGTTCTGAAATACCTCTATCCCGGGGCCGATGTGCCGGTCTTTCAGGTGTCCATCGACATGTCACGCGGGCTGGACCATCAGATCGAGATCGGCCGCACGCTGTCAGATCTGCGCGATCGCGGGGTGCTGATCCTCGGCTCTGGCAACGTGGTGCACAACCTTGGCGCCATGCGGATGGGCGGAAAGCCCCATGATTTCGCGCTGGAATTCGACGCGCTCTTTGCCGACCGACTGACGGACCGCGACTTCGCGGCGCTGACGGATCGCAACGGGCTGGGCTCTCTGCTGACAAGGGCGCATCCGACGGTCGATCACTACCTGCCCGCGCTGACCATCGCCGGTGCGTCCGACGCACGCGACGACCTGACCTTCATGACGGACGCCATCGACCTTGCCTCGGTCTCGATGCGCTCCTTCGTGTTCCACGCCTGACAAGGAGACATCCGATGCTCGTAGACGGAAAATGGGCCGAGACCTGGCAACCCGTGCAGCAGGCCGACGACAAGGGCCGGTTCGTGCGGCAGGTATCGAGCTTTCGCAACTGGATCACGCCCGATGGCAGCGCCGGACCGACCGGTGACGGCGGGTTCAAGGCCGAAGCGGGCCGCTATCGTCTTTACGTGGCACTGATCTGCCCCTGGGCCTCGCGCACGCTGATCGCGCGAAAGCTCAAGGGGCTGGACGACCTGATCCCTATCACTGTGGTCAACCCGGTGATGTCCGATCAGGGCTGGCGGTTCGGCGGCTATCCCGGCGCGGGCGAGGACCCGCTCTTCGGTGCGGAATACCTGCACCAGATCTACACTCGTGCCGATCCCCACTTCACCGGTCGCGCGACCGTGCCGGTCCTGTGGGACATGAAACAGGGCGTGATGGTGAACAACGAAAGCGCCGACATCCTGCGCATGTTCGACACCGCATTCGATCCTCTCGCCCCCTCAGACCTGCGCCTGTACCCGCAGGATCTGGCGCCAGAGATCGACGCGCTGAATGCCGAGGTCTACGACCGATTGAACAACGGCGTCTACAAGGCCGGGTTTGCCAGCACACAAGCCGCATATGACGAGGCCGTGGCAGGCGTTTTCGAAACCCTGGACATGCTGGAGGCGCGTCTGACCGGTGACTACCTGTTCGGCGACCGGTTGACCGAGACAGACATCCGGGTCTTCGTCACCCTGATCCGGTTCGATGCCGCCTATCACGGCCTCTTCAAAACCAACCGCCGCCGGATCGCCGACTACCCCCGCCTTTCGGCCCATATGGAACGCGTCCTGACCCTGCCGGGGGTGCGGGAAACGGTGAACATGGACCACATCACGCGCGGCTACTACGCGATCAAGGCACTGAACCCCACAGGCATCCGCCCCGCAGGGCCGGAGCATATCGACAGGCTCCTTGGGGTGTGAATGACGCGACGCGCCCGCCCGTGATGCGATTTTGCAGCCTTGCCCGGGCACACTGTCCGAAAAGACCAACACGCTGCGCGCGTCCGCCCGCGGCGCCATCGAAGGTTTCGTACATCTGCTCTGGCGTCTTGTGGCCCAATGCGGCCGCGACGCCGCCGGGATGGAGAGCGAGCGAGGCTCCCGAAGCAGGTCCAGCCCGACTTCGGCATCCAGATTTCGCCCGCCATCCGCGCCGCGGACGGCCGAAACGACTCAGGCCGTTCCGCTATAGACCGGGAAGACGCTGGCGTCGCCATAATCCTTGTCGGTAATCGCCTTCAGCACCTCCATGTCCTCCGCCGAGATCTCGAAATCCACATCGGCGTTTGTCTTCATGTGATCCGGGTTCGCCGTCTTGGGCAGCGCCAGCAGGTCAAGCTGCAGGATGTAGCGGATGCAAAGCTGCGGGATGCTGACGCCGTATTTCGCGGCCATCGCACCGATTTCGGCATTGTCGAGGATCTTGCCATGGGCGATGGGCGAATAGGCCTCGACCAGCATCCCCTTGCTCTTGGCATAGTCGATCAGCTCGAACGGCGTGTTGCCGATATGGGCCAGCACCTGGTTGATCATCGGCTTGACGGTGGCGTTCTCCAGCAGGTTGTCGAGGTCTGCCTTCTGAAAGTTCGACACGCCGATGGCGCGGATCTTGCCCGCCTCCAGTGCCTCTTCCAGCGCTTTCCACGCCGCAAGGTTGCCCTCGAAAAAGCGGTCCTCGCCGGCCCAGTCCGCCCAGGGCTTCGGACTGTGGATGATCATCAGGTCGATGTAGTCGAGGCCCAGCGTTTCAAGCGAACCCTCGATGGCGGCCTTGGCGCCGTCATAGTCCTTCACCTCGGCGGCCAGCTTGGTCTGCACGAACAGGTCTTCGCGCGGCACACCACAGGTGCGCACGCCCTCGCCCACGCCGCGTTCGTTGCCATAGGCCTGCGCGGTGTCGATATGGCGATAGCCGATCTCGACCGCGGCCTTGACGGCCTCGACCACCTTGTCGTCGTCGATCATCCATGTGCCAAGGGCGAGCTTGGGGATCGCCACGCCATTCGGCAGGGTTTGCGTGTCTTGAAGTATCATCTTTGGTTCCCTTTCTCTTGTCGCTCCGAAGAGCAACACCCGTTAGGGCGGCGTTGGCCGCCCGTCTGGAATTGATTTAGTCAAACGAATACGGCGGGATAATCGGGCTGATTTTGCAAGCACTCATGAGCGGATTTCATGGATGCCGATCCAACCCGCATCCCGGCTTTTGCGGATCAGCCGTTGTAGTCTTCGTCTGCGACCTTCTCCATCCATGTCACCGGGCTGCCGTCGATGCTTTCCTGGATGGCGATATGGCTCATTGCCGTTTCAGGGCTGGCGCCGTGCCAGTGTTTTTCGCCGGCGGGGAACCAGACGACATCGCCTTGGGTGACCTCTTCGACCGGGCCACCCTCACGCTGCACCCAGCCGCGGCCGAAGGTGATCAGGATGGTCTGGCCCGCGGGGTGGGTGTGCCAGGCGGTGCGCGCGCCGGGCTCAAACGTCACATGGCTGCCGCCGGTGCGGCCCGGCTCCTCGGCCTGAAACAGCATGTCCACGCGGACGGTGCCGGTGAACCAGTCCTCGGGGCCTTTCATCGAGGGGGTGGTGCCGGAACGGATGATCTTCATGGTTTTCTCCTTGTTCTGTGCGCAGCCTCAGCCGCGCAGTTTTTCGAAACGGTAGGTCAGCGCCGGGCCGCCGGGCTGGACATAGGCCAGCTCCACCGTGGCCATGGCGAAGGGTTCGACAAAGCGGCCATTGCGCAGGCCGCCGGTGTCGAGCGGTTCAAATCCGATGTCGCGGATCAGGCCGCCAGCGATCTCTTTCGCCCCTTCATCGTCGCCATAGGTGAAGACATGGGGCGGTGTGATCGCGCCCTTCTGCGCAAAGACGGGGCCGAAGCTTTCCGAGGGCGTGGTGTTGAAACAGGACACCCAGCGCGCCCGGGGCCGCATACGCGCCAGTTCTTCCGCGCCGGAGGAGGTCGTGCCGACCACCAGATCGCGGTTCGCGTCGTCAAGCGGCACGCAGCAGTTCAGCACGACTTGGCCGGCCAGATCGCCCGCCTGATCCAGCACGTCGCCGATGCGCGACCAGTGGACGGACAGCAAAAGCGCGTCGGCGCCTGCGACGGCCTCCGCCACCGTGCCGTGGGCCGCGCCGCTGTCGCGGGCCAGCCGCTCCAGCTTGGCCCGGTTGCGGGCATAGGCAAAGGTCACGTCATGGCCAGAGGCCGCCCAAAGCGTACCCAGCTTGCCGCCCATCAGGCCCGATCCCAGAATGCCGATCTTCATCTGCGCCTCCTTTCGGGTTACTCGCTGCGGCTTTCGAACACGTCCTTGGCCACGGGCAGCGCGGAAAAGACCTTGGGCCAGCCGGCGTAGAACGCGAGGTGCGACAGCATCGCGCCGGCCTCTCCTTGCGTCAGCCCGTTGTCCATCGCGCGGTTGAGGTGAAAGGTCATCTGCTCGGGCTGGCCCGCGGCGATCAGGGCCGCGACGGTCACAAGGCTGCGGTCGCGCGGCGCAAGGTCGGGGCGCAACCAGAGGTCGCGGAACAACAGCTCCCGCGTGGTATCGACAACGCCCATGCTGACCGCGCCATAGGTGCCCTTGACGAAGCTTTCGCGCGCGGCCTCGGCCTCTTCATTCAGCGGCAGCAACTCGGGATCGGCGCCGGGCAGGTTCGCGGCGGTGATCCCGCGATCGGCAAAGACGGGCGCGGCGGCCTCGGCCGCGGCGGTGGCATTGCCCCAGCCGGTGTAGAAGGCCAGATGGGTGATGGTTTCCGACAACTCCGCCGGTGTCACGCCCGCGTCGAGCGCCAGCACCACGTGCGCCCCGAGCGTATCGATCTCGTGCCGGGTCATCAGCGCGGCGAAGGTGACCAGCGCCCGGTCACGGGCGGAGAGGTCTTCGCCCGTCCAGACAGACCCAAAAAGGTCATCGGTGGTATAGGCTTCCAGCGCCGGGGCGACGCGGCCCACGGCCTCGGGCAGGGTGCGGGCAACTTCCTGTGCGGCAGCACCGGTGGAGATCAGGGCGAGGGAGGCGGCGGCGATCTGCGTTTTCATGGGAACTCCTGTCAGCATGGCGTGTCTTGCCGACAGATGTGGCGCAAATCGCGCCGGGCTTAATGGCCCAGATGATCACGCCACCCATGACCGCTGTTCATGAATGGATCACGCCCGTTCGCGCAGCGCCTCCAGCACCACCTCGAAGGCCGAGGACGGGCGCTGGCGGCTGGGATAGTAGAGGTGGAAGCCCGGAAAGGACGGGCAGTAGGCGTCGAGACAGGTCGCAAGCGCGCCCGAGGCCAGATGATCGGCAGCCAGCCGTTCGGGGATCAGCGCCAGCCCGTGCCCGTCGACAGCGGCCCGCATCACCGGATTGACCGTGTTGAAACAGACCTGCCCCTGCACCTTGACCTTCATCTCGTTCCCCTCGGCATCCTCGAACTCCCAGGCATAGAGAGCACCATGGGTGGACAGGCGCAGGTTGATGCAGCGGTGATCGGCCAGAGCCTGCGGGGTCTCGGGCACACCCGCCGCCGCGAAATACTCCGGCGCGCCGACGCAGATCATGCGTTCGTCTGGGCCGATCCGCATCGAGATCATGCCGTCGCTGACCTGATCGCCATAGCGCACGCCCGCATCGCATTGCGACTGCGCCAGATCGGTAAAGCCGTAATCCATCACGAACTCGACATTCACCGAAGGGTATCGCTTCAGCACCGGCGAGAGCTTGGGCCAGAGAAGAGATTCAATGGCATATTCCACGGCCACGATGCGCACTGTGCCGGTGGGCTGGTCGCGGGCCTCGTTCAGCGCCTTCAGCCGTGCCTCGATCTTCTCGAAACAGGGGTTGAGCGTTGCCAGCAGATCCTCTGCCTCCAGCGTCGGCGCGACGGATCGCGTGGTGCGGGTGAGCAGGCGCAGACCAAGCCGCGCCTCCAGCCCCTTGATCGTGTGGCTCAGCGCCGATTGCGACACGTTCAGCCGCGCGGCGGCGCGGGTGAAACTGCGCTCCTCGGCCACGGCGGCCAGTGCGATCAGGTCGTTGATGTTCTCACGCAGCATAAGGGTCGCCTCGATCTGAGGGGGCAAGATCATGACGGGGGGCTTTCAGTATATATGCGCTTGGATCATCAAAGCCATCGGCCTTTTCGGGTTGCGCAGCGCAGGGCCGAAACGCCGGGCCGCAGGATAATGTCCGCGGCCCGGAACCCGGTCACTCGGCGTATTCGGCATCGGTGACCAAGGCGCCCCAGGTCACGGCCGATCCATCGACCACCTCCTGAATGGCATAATGGGTCACGGCCGTCGTATCGGTTGCGCCGTGCCAGTGTTCGACGCCCGGCGGGCACCAGACGACATCGCCGGTCTGCATGACCTGCCTGGGCTGGCCGCGCTCCTGCACCCAGCCGGTGCCCGCGGTCACGATCAGTTTCTGCCCGCCGGGATGGGTATGCCATGCCGAGCGTGCGCCGGGCAGGAAGGTCACCTCTCCCGCGTTGACCGACGCCATGTCTGGCCCGAAGACCGGCGCGACGTAAACGGTGCCGGTAAAGGTCTCGGCGCCGCCGATCCGCCCGGCGAGGTCCTCCGCTTTGGTAACGTCCATGGATTGCGCCAGCGCCGCGGGGGCGGCAAGGATCAGCGCAAGGGATGCAAGTGTCCGGGTCATCAGGTCGTCTCCTTTCGATGTGAGGCGGCCTTGCGGCCAAGGGCCGGGGACAGTCCCGGCCGATGGGCAAGAGCTAGGCGCTCGCAGCCTGCGGATAATCCCCTGCCGCCCGATACCGGTCATGAGGCGCGCTCACGAAAACAGCTGTCGGCCGGCGCCTCATTCATGATCGCACTTCATGGGTGAGGTGAACTCAGCCGCGATTATCCTGCGACCCGGTCCGGTCCATCTTCAGGGAGACCCGGCGGGTACGACCTGACCGGAAAGCAAGTTTACCCGGATCGAGGACTGACAAGATGTGCGATGCCTGCAAGACAACCGCTGAATTCCTGACCCGCGGGGGCGAAAGCCGCCGCAGATTCCTGCGCTCCGGCGCCGCCCTGGCCGCCGCGCCGCTGGCTGGCGCCGCCTTGGCTGGCGAGGCCCGCGCGCAATCCGAAGCCGACCCCAAGGCGCAATCGCAGGTACAGGCCTGGGCCGCGTTTGACGCCAGCGGCGACTTCACGCCCCACACCATCACCCGCCGCGCGGCAGGGCCGAAGGATGTGGTGATCGAGATCATGTATTCTTCGATCTGCCATTCCGACATCCACACCGTGCATGGCGACTGGGGCGCGCCGGTTTACCCCTGCGTACCGGGGCATGAGATGGTCGGCCGCGTCGTCGGCGTGGGCGCGGAGGTCATCAAGTTCCGCGAGGGCGACTATGCCGGCGTCGGCTGCATGGTCGACAGTTGCGGGGAATGCGCCAACTGCCGGGCCGACCGCGAACAGAACTGCCTGAACGGCACCACCTTCACCTATGGCTCCGAGGACAAGATCTCGGGCGGGGTCACCTATGGCGGCTATTCGAAGAAGATCGTCGTGAAGGAAGACTTCGCCCTGCGCATCCCGCCGGGGGTGGACCTGCCCGGTTTCGCGCCGCTTCTGTGCGCGGGCATCACCACGTTTTCGCCGATCAACCACTGGGACCTGCAGCCCGGTGAGCGCTTCGGCGTGATCGGCATGGGCGGGCTGGGCCACATGGCGGTAAAGCTGGCCGCGGCCAAGGGGGCCGAGGTCGTCGTCTTCACCACAACCGAGGACAAGATCGCCGATGCCAAGCGCTTTGGCGCGGCGGAGGCCTATCTGTGGTCGGACGAGGCCGCGATGGCGAGGAACATGGGGTCGTTCGACCTGATGCTGTCGACCGTGCCGGTGGCCTATCCGATGCAGCAATTCCTGAACCTGCTGAAGCTCGACAAGACGCTGGTCAATGTCGGCGCGCTGTTCCCGGTCGAAGGCGCGCAAGGCATGCTGATGGGCTTTGGCCGGCAGAGCCTTGCAGGCTCGATGATCGGGGGCATCGCGGAAACCCAGGCCGTGATCGACTTTGCCGCCCATCACGGGATCGGGGCAGAGTATGAGATGATCACGCCCGACCAGATCACTGACGCCTACCCGAAGGTGGTCAAGAAACAGGCGCGCTATCGCTATGTCATCGACATGACGCAGGCATAAGAATGACGGTGCCGCGCCGGGGGGGGAAGCCTCCGGCGCGGCGAAACTTGCCAGAGACGCCCCGAAGCAATGGGAGGGACCCCGGATGAAAACTGGTCGCCTGTCAGTGGCCGCGGCGGTGGTTTTCTTCGGCGCAACCTGGCCCGCCCACGCAACCGACCCCAGAGAGGGACCTGCCATGACCCGGATCAACGTTATCGTTGGCGACAAGGTTCTGCCCGCCACCCTTGATGACACGACCGTGGGGCACGACTTTGCCGCGCTGCTGCCGCTCGACCTGACCCTTAGCGACTATCACGGCATCGAGAAAATCGCGGACCTGCCGCGAAAGCTCGACACCACGGACGCGCCGGCCAGCTACAAACCGGAAACGGGCGATATCACGCTTTACGCGCCTTGGGGCAATCTGGCGATCTTCCTCAAACCGTTCCCGTCCTCCCGCGGGCTTGTGAGGCTGGGGGCGTTCGATGGGCCGATGGATGCGCTGGCCCGCAAGGGCGACATCCCGGTCAGGATCGAACGGGCCGAGTGATCGCCGGTTTTCGGTATGGGCCAGACCGGCCCATACCGCTGTTCGTCACGACGCCCCGATTACCACGGCAACGCGCCCTGATCGTTGAAGAACCCGCCCGTGGGCCCGTCATCCTCAAGCAGCGCCATGCGCAGCACGATCACCGCCGCCTGCTCCGGCGTCCGGTCGGGCATGAAGTTCGTGGCCGCCGTCGCCGTATAGCCCGGGCAGATCGCGTTGACCTTGATGCCCTGCCCGGCCAGCGCCGCGGCATAGCTGACGGTCAGCGCATTCACCGCAGCCTTGGACGCGGCATAGGTGGGCATGATCTTGTCGCCATGCTCCCAGTCCGGATCATGGCGCAGACCGAAGGACGCCAGTTCCGACGACACGTTCACGATCCGCGGATGGGCGCTCTTGCCAAGCAATGGCACCATCGCCTCGGTCAGGCGCAGGCCGCCGACCACGTTGATCGCCAGCGTCTGCTCGATCTTCTCGACCGGGGAAAGGTCGGGGACATAGTCCAGCCCCACACCGGCATTGTTCACCAGAATGTCCAGCCGCCCGTGGGTCTGCTCGATCTGGCTTGCCAGCGCCGCAACGCTGGCCCCATCGGTCACGTCCAGCGACACGGGCGTCACCTGCAACCCTTCGGCGATCAGCGGCGCCGCGGCGGCCGCGCCTTTGTGCAGATCGCGGCAGCCCATCAACACATGCACGCCTGCGCGCGCCAGACCGGCGGCAACCGCCTCTCCGATACCGCGGTTCGCGCCGCTGACCAGCGCGATCTTGTTGGTTTCCGTCATTCTTCCGTCTGCTCCGTTCCGACCGGAGCCGCGCGGGCAATGCGCGCGTCGGCCCCGAACCCACCCCGACCACTTGGCCGGGGGGCTTGCACCGGCAAGCCGACACCTCGTATAGGACCTCAACCTAAGTTGAGGTCAAGCGGATTATGCAGATGCAGAAAGCGACAAAACCGCCCGGAATCCTGTCGGTCGGCCAGGTGGCAGAGCGCAGCGGCGTGCCCGTCTCGACACTCCATTTCTACGAGAAGAAAGGGCTGATCGGGGCCGAGCGGAGCGATGGCAACCAGCGCCGCTATTCCCGCGATATCCTGCGCCGGATCGCGATCATAAAGGTGGCGCAGGATCTGGGGTTCTCATTGGCCGAGATCGCCGAATTGCTGAAACCGATCCCGCCCGGCAAACAACCCAGCGCCGCCGATGTCAGCGCCATGGTGGCCGGGTGGAAAGACGCCATTCAGGCGCGCATCGACGGCCTGACCGAGTTGCGCGACAAGATGGAGGGCTGCATCGGCTGCGGCTGCCTGTCGAAAGAGGACTGCCCCTTGCGCAACCCCGACGACCGGCTGGGCGCCGCAGCCAGCGGGCCGGCCCTGCTGACGGCCGGCCGAGGGCGGTCGCGCCCCTGACCGACGCTCACACAGGCGCGGCCTTCGGCGCCCGGAGCAGCAAGGCGATGGGGATCACGCAGGCCGTGAAGATCAGCATCAAAACGAAATTGTCCGCATAGGCGATCATCGAGGCCTGTTGCGTCACCAGTGTCTCCACCTGCGCGGCCACTGTCGGATTGTGCCCAACCAGCCCCGGCACATCCCGCAAGACCTGCGGCGCATCCATCGTCAGCCGCCCGGCCAGTTCCTCGTGGTTGACCGAGATCATCCGCGACAGGGTTGTCGTGACGATGGAGATTCCGACGCCGGAGCCGACATTCCGCAGAAGGCTGAACATCGCGGTGGCATCGCCGCGATAGTCCTGCGCGATGGTGGCGAATGTCAGCGTCGAGAGCGGCACGAAGACAAGGCCAAGCCCCAGCCCCTGAATGAAGCCCGAGACGATGACCGGGCGGCTGTCCATCGACGTTTCGAACCCCGCCATCATCCAGAGCGACCAGATCGAAAGGGCAAGGCCCACAAGGATCAGCCGTTGCGCCCCGACCCGGTTGACCAGCCGCCCCGCCAGGATCATCGAGATCATGGTGCCCACGCCCCGCGGCGCCATCACAAGCCCCGTGGTCACGACCGGATAGCCCATGATGTGCTGCAAAAGCGGCGGCAGCAGCGCAAGGCCCGAGAACAGCGTCAGACCGATCATGAAGATGAACACCAGCCCCAGCGACAGGTTCCGGTCGCGGAACATGCGCAGGTCGATGAACGGATGCTCTGCCGTCCAGCAATGGATCAGGAAGACCCAGAACCCGCTGAGCATCAGGACGAGATAGGTCCAGATCTCCAGCGAGGCGAACCAGTCGGCCTGCTGCCCGCGGTCCAGCATCAGTTGCAGCGCGGCCAACGCGATGGCCAGCATGGCAAACCCGAAAAAGTCGAACGGGCGGCGGCGCGTTTCATCCCGCGGCATGAAGATCAGAACGCCCAGAAGGGCGAGGATCCCGATGGGCAGGTTGACGAGGAAGACGAAGCGCCAGTTGAAGCTCTCGGTCAGCCAGCCGCCCAGCGTCGGCCCGGCGATCGGCCCGACCATGATCCCCGCCCCATAGATCGCCATGGCTTGCCCGATCTTTTCCTTGGGGTTGATGTCCAGAATGACCGATTGCGCCAAGGGCACAAGAACCGCGCCAAAGATGCCCTGCACGATGCGGAACGCCACCATCTCGGGCAGGGACGTCGCCATCCCGCAGAGAAGCGAGGCCCCGGTGAACCCGGCAATGGCCGTCACGAACACCGCGCGCCGACCCAGCGTTGCCGCCATCCAGCCGGTCAGCGGCGTCGCCACGGCCGCGGCCACGATATAGGAGGTCAGCACCCAGGTGATTTCCTCCTGGCTCGCACTCAGGCTGGCGGCCATATGCGGCAGGGCCACGTTGGCAATCGTTGTGTCCAGCACCTGCATGACGGTGGCCAGCATGATGGCCGCAGTCAGCCAGCCCCGATGGGCCACCTGCAAATGCGGGGCGGACGGCTCGCTCATAGCAGGGCGTCCAGCCGGGATGTTCCGGTATCGACCGTGACCTTGACGCTCATCCCGTCGCGCAAGGGGTGGGCGGTGTCAGTGTCCACGTGAATGCGGACCGACAGCCGCTGCACCACCTTGACCCAGTTGCCCGTGGCGTTCTGCGCCGGGATCAGCGCGTATTGCGACCCCGTCGCGGGGCCGATGCTTTCCACATGGCCGGTCAGCGTGACGCCTGGATAGGCATCGACCGTCACCGACACGGGTTGCCCGACCTCGATCCCGCCCAGTTGCGTTTCCTTGAAATTCGCCTCGATCCATGTCCGGCCATCTTCGACAACGCTGGCGGTGGCCGTCCCGGGCGCAAGGTACTGGCCGACATTCAGGCTTTCGATCTGGGCAATGACGCCCGCGACCGGCGCCCGCACAAGGGCCTTGTCCAGATCGCGCCGCGCGGCGGCCAACTCGGCCTGCGCCTCCCGCACGGCGGGGAAGTCCTCGGGCGCGATCCCGGGGTTACCACCAAGAGCGGCGGCCGCGTCGGCCACCCCCTGCCGGGCGACCTGCACGTCGTTCTCGGCCTGCCGCCAGGCCAGCGTCGCCTCATCCAGTGCCGCCGAAGAGGTCACGCCGCGGCCGGTCAGGGCCTGCTGACGGTCGTATTCATGCTTGCGGACATCGCGGATATCCTCGGCCGCGGCCAACTGTGTCTCGGCGCTCTGATAGGCGCTCTGAAGTTCGCCGAATTGCAGGCGCGCGGCGGCCAGCGCGGCCTCGGCCTTGTCGACCGCGATCTGATAGGGCTCCGGGTCGATGCGGAACACCGGATCCCCGGCCTTCACGGCCTGGTTCTCGGCCACGTCGACCTCTACCACCCGGCCGGCCACGTCGGCCGACACCGGCACGATGGGTTGATGGACATAGGCATTGTCGGTGTCGACATAGCGCCCGCCGGTCAGCCAGATGCCACCGCCGCCCAGCACCAGCGCCACCGGCAGCGACATCATGAGAAGTCGGCGCTGCCACCGGCGCGCGCGCGCCTGGCGATCCGTATCCTCGGCGTGGCGCGGCTCTGCCTGAATTGGCGCCGACTGCGTCGGGTCGGCCTCGAATTGTCCCGGATCCCCGTTCATCTTTCGTCTTCCTTCCCGTCTTCATCCGTGGTTTCGAGATTGGCCACGATCTGCTGCAGGCAGCGTTCCAGAACCTCGCGCTCTGCCGGGTCGATCCCGGCCAGCGCCTGGTCGTAGGCCTCGGCCACGATGCCTTTCACCTCGTGCAGCAGGGCCTCTGCCTTTGCAGTGATCCGCGCCCGCTTGGCCCGGCTGTCGTCGGGGTCGACCTCACGCTGCACAAGGCCGAACCCTTCCAGCCGGTCGAGCACGTCGCTGACCGTCATCGGGCTGGATTCGACGCGCCGGGCGATCTCGGTCTGCCGCAGCCCGGTCTCGCTGAAGGCAAGCTGCCGGAGCACACGCCATTGCAGCAGCGTCAGCCCGTAGCCGCGCGCCCGCCGCTCGAAATCCGCCTTCAGCAGGCGGGCGGCATCGTGAAGCATCAAACCAAGACTCTGCATGCTGACCGGCCATCCTCGAATAAACATACGGACCCATATAGTATGCCTTCGTAGCAATGCAAGTCGCAGCCGTCGGAAGGGGCCTCGCCATGCCAATTGACGTGCAAAGGCGCCCTGTAGTCTTCGCTCGGCGCTCATATCCGGTGATTGCTGCGCGACACCCGCCGGCCGTTTCCGCACGCCATGCACACGACCGCCATTTTTCGCTTGACCGAAGATCAGCCGGTTCCGCAGGCAGCCTTTTGATCGCGCCCCGCCCATGCGGCGCGAAAAACGCACTTAACGCGATGTCGCGGGGCCATTGCCCGGAAATTCTGGCAAAAAGGTCAGGACGTCCCTACCTTGAGCGCATGATGCTGGTGTTGAGAATCGAAAATGTCGATCATCTGGATAACGGCAGCCCAAGCTGGATCCAGTTGAACAGATCGGGGGCAAGCGTCGGCCGGCGGTCCACGATGGACTGGACATTGCCCGACCCCAACCGCGTCATTTCGGGGCATCATTTCGATATCTCGTACCGCAACGGCGCCTATTACCTGACCGACATGTCGATGAACGGCACCTATCTGGTCGGCAATCGCAGCCGCATCGGCGGCGATCTGATGTTGCGCGGCGGAGAGCGGCTGGTCGTCGGCCACTACATCATCGGGGTGGAGTTACGCCCCGAAGTCCATGCCGCGGGCACGGGCGAACCGGGATATCCGCGCGACACGCCGGCGCCCGGTTTCGCGGATCCGGGCGCCGGCAAAAGCCCGCTTCGCCCGGGGCCGGCGGCCAGCGCCGGATGGTCCGGACATGCCTCCATCCAGATGCCCTCCCATGCCAGCTATCCGGGGGTCAGCGTGGAACCCCAGAACATCCCCGGCGAAGGGAGCGGCGGGCGGCTGCAACGGCCCGGCTGGGCCTCTGTGGACCCCCAGAAGCTGCCCGACAGTCATTTCGACGACAACAACACCGTCCTCAGCAAGCCCGGCCTGCGGGAGACCGACTGGGTGCCCTCCGCCCCTCCCGTCAAACGCGGCCACGGGGCAGAGGCCACGCAGCACGCCGCACATCTGCCGGACGCCAACGGTGCCGCGCCTGCCTCGGCGGAATGCAGCGCGGCGCTGAGTGCCTTTTGCGAGGCCGCGGGGCTCGACCCGTCAGGCATCGGTCCCGACGATGTGGCCCCGTTGATGCGCATGCTTGGGCGCAGCGTGAAGGTCGCGACCGACGAAATCATGCTGATGCTGAAGGAACGGGCCGGCGTGAAGGTCTTCACCCATAGCGGGGAACAGACCATGCTGGGCGCCACGGACAACAATCCGATGAAGTTCATGCCCGACAGCCAGCAGGCCTTGACGCTGATGTTCACGGCACCGCGCGAAGGGTTCCTGACCGGCGCCGACAGTTTCGCCGAGGCGCTGTCGGACATCCGCCACCACCAGGAGGCCGTGTTCGAGGCGTTGCAGACCGCCTTGGCCGATGTCGTGGCCGGGCTGTCCCCGGAAGAGATCGAAGCCGCAACAGGCCCGGATGGCGCGCCCGCCGAGGACTGCTGGCAGACCTATCTCGACCGGTGGAATGCCAAGGCGCAGGCGGGCGAACATGGCATGCTGGACGCGTTCCTGATAGCCTTTGCCAAGGCCTACGGTCAGGCGATCGCTTCCCACTGAACTCACTTGGGGGGCACAACCGCCCCCAAGGCCGGCATGTCCGCGGTCAGTTGACCGGTGTGCTGGCACCGGTCTTCGGATCGACGCGGAACCGGCGGCCAAGGCTGTCCTCGATCAGCACGGCGGCGCCGTCTGCCTGCATCGTCACGACGTCGACCCGCGCGGGGTCCTCGGTCGTCATCGGCTCGTCGGGGTCGCGCGGCGGGGCGGTAAAGGCCTGCGCCGTCCATAGCTCTTCACCGCTGGCCGTATCGAAAGCCCGCAACCAGCCATTGGTGTCGGCGGCATCCAGCGGCAGGCCCGTGACCGCAAGTTCGATCCGGATGCCATCGACCGCGACGGGGTCCACCACCGGCGGCGGGGCCATGCTGGCGCCCATCGCGACGGCTGCGCCAGCGGGATCGTTCGTGCTCATCGTCATGTCCTCCTTTGACGGGCCACCGGCGGCGATCGCGCTGCCAAGGGCAAGGACGCCGAAGCAGTAAAGGGCCAGAAACCGCATCAGGTCTTGTTGGGTTTCAGGGCCGTGTCACGCTCGCTCGTCGTCAACTCACCCGCGGCGTCGGCGGCAAAAAAGGCCCAGTTGTCGGCGTTGTCGATGGCATGGGCGGTCGTGAAGTTGGCCTTGCGCGGATGAATGCCCTCCGGATGCCACGAATAGCGCGGATGCGCATCGCCGGGCAGCTTGATGTCCTTGGTCGCCAGTTTCGAATGGGACAGCTCGTGAACAAGGATGCGCGCCCAGTTCTTCACGCCCTTGAGCGTGTTGTTGCTGCCGAAGAACCCCTTCTCGATATAGACGACATTCAGCCTGTCCGGGGTGGTGAAGACATAAGCCTCGCTGGCTTCTGCGGCTGTCCCGCGGTGCTTGGGGTTGTCCGTCAGGACCAGGCGGCCCGAGGAGATCGCCGCCGAGATCTTTCCAAATCCCGTGGCCAGTGTCTTGGCCAGCTTCACCACTTCGGTGTCGGACTGATGGTCCTCATCCGCGAACCAGCGCTTGATCAGGGTCTTGGCCCCGCCGGTCAGCGGGCTGGAGTCGCTGGAGCCGCAGAGCGTGGAACATTTCATCGCCCAGCTGAGCGCCTTTTGCGTGGCGTCCTGCAGGTCCTTCCGCTGGGACTTGCTGTGATACTCGTCGATCATGCCAAGCTTGGCCCGAAGTGCATCCCCCTGCAGGCCCTTCATCTCGTCCGTCGGCCATTGCCGGTACGCCTTCGGCAGCGACAGAACCCAGGTGTCGCACCCGCCGAATTTCGACATCAGGTAAAGATGGCGCAGGTTCTTCAGCGCGCCGGCCTGTTTGCCCTGCGCCTGCCCGGCTTTGGTGAACGAAAGAATGCCCGTCGCCTCGATATCCTTGCAGACATAGCGGATGCTTTCGAGGATCGCGGCATGGGCCGGGGCGGGCCCGTCCTGCTCCAGCAACAGGCGCATCCGTTGCAGCATGCGGCCCGTCACCTGACCGTCGGTCGAATTGCTGCCAGCGAAGGATTGTGCCGCCGCCTTCAGGGCAGATTGTGTTGCCTCGTATTCGTCGGTGAACTTCCAATGTGCCAAGGCAGCCTCCTGTCATGGGGCAGGTCATAAAACCGATCTCGCATCCACCCGCCGACACTATGCGCGCCCCAGTGGCAGGCCGCAACGATTCTGGATTGTTACATGTGCGCCAAACACAACTTTTGGTTTATTTGCAGATGGCAGACGCCCGGGCCTTGCGCCCCGCCTATCGGAAGACGCCGCCAAAGTTCCCGCCGCCGAAGCCGCCGCCCCCGCCCGTTGCGGGCTGGGCGGGCTGCGGTGCCGGGGCTGCGGGCCGTGCAGGCGTCGCTTGGCGCGGGTTCGTGTTCGTGCGCGGCGCAACCGCCTGCGGCGTGGGGCAGGTCACATCGTCATAGCGCAACATCAGGCGAAACAGCTCCATCGTCGCGGCATCGGCGGGCGCCGGCACGTTGTCGAGTTGCCGGAAGTAGTTCTGCGCCGACCGGCGAGAGCCGGGGCCCCAGTCGCCATCGACCCGCATCGTGTAGCAGTTCATGCGCTGCAATTCGGTCTGCAGCGCCACCTCCAGCAAGCCTTCGGGCGGGTCGAGCGCGCCCGAGGACAAGAGCGTGTCGAAAAGCTGGGGGTTGTTCGTCTTCAGCGCACGTCGCGCATTCAGATCGTTATAGGCCAGCGCCATCCCGGGTGCGCCGTCTTCCGGTGCGTCGGTGTCCAGCGCGGCGTCCGTGATGCCTTCGATCAGGCCGACGATGATCGACGGTTCGGGCAGGCCGGGGACCAGGGGCAGCGCCGCGACCTGCGCCGCGGGCAGCGCGGCAAGCGTGATCACCGGTTCGGCAAGATCGGTGCGGCGCGCCGGGAAATCCGGCGTCTGCGCGGGCAACAGAACCTCGACCACCGGCGCGGGCGTGTCGGCCCCGGCGGCCGGGGCGGGCGCGTCCAGCAGGATCACATCGTCGGGCAGATACTCCACCACCTCTTCCGCCGCATCGGTGGCGGCCGGGGCCGCGCCCGTCATCACCACCTGCCCGGTCACGCGCCCCTGCATCGGCAACCCGCCCAGTTCAACCAGCAGGTCGCCGGTCAGCGGCCCGGACTGGCCGAGGGTCTTCAACACGTCACTCAGCCGTGTGCCCGGCGAACAGGTTCCCCCCGCCGCGCTGGTCACCAGCATGATCTGAAGCCCAGCTTGCGCCCCGGGCAGGCGCACCGGTTGCGGCGGGCCGGGCTGGCCGGTCACGCAATCCTCGACCATCAGGATCACCTCGCGCACCCCGGCGGCGGCAATCCGGGTCAGGATATCGTCCAGCGGCACCGCACCGTCCTGCAGGGCGAGCGCGTCGGCCTGCACCCGACCGGAATAGAACAGGATCAGTTGCGGTGTGTCGCGAAGGCCGGAAAGCGCGTTCAGGACCTCTATCGCAGGCTGGTCGCGCAACACGTCCAGCACGGGCAGGCCGCCCGCCTCGAACGCCTGCGCGGCATAGAAGGCATCGGCAAAAGACGTCTCCGCCGCGGGGCCGGGCTGACCGATGACAAGCGTCTTCCAGTCGGCCGAGGCCGTGCCAGCCGCCGCAAGGGACAGCCCGATCCCCGCCAGAAGACCCGCCAAGATGCGCATCGATCCCGTTCCAGACAGCGTGTCGTTGGGCCAGACTATACCCGGGATGCACGAAAAGACGACCCCCAAGCGCATTCAAGCGCATTCAAGCGCACGGCTCTGCCCGCCGAAGCGGTCGCCGGGGCACGAAAAACTGTGATTCCCCGGCAACATGCCGCCTATTCCTGAGGCAGAAAGGAAAGCGTTGAACCGCTCGTTAACAACCTGTGTTATCGTTATGTCATGAAACTGCTTCTTACCTCCGTCGCCCTGTCGGGCCTGTCCGGCGCACTTGGCCTTTCGATCGTTGCAGGTCATGCGGCGCTGTCGACCGCGCCGATCCTGCCCGAACCGGGCTTTGCCGTGATTGCACCGGCCGAACCCGTGGCCGTGGTCCATCGGGTGGCGCCGGCCCCTGCGCAGCTCCGTACCGCCGCCTTGGCACCGGAAGCCGCCACCGACGCGGCCGTTGCACCGCACATGGCCGGTCTGGGGCAGTCCTTGCGCCCGATGCCCCGCGACGAAGGGATCGCCCGACTTGCCGCGCGGATCGCCCCCACCGATCCAGCTCCGGCCGAACAGGCGCAGGTGACCTCTGACCGCATCGCGCTTGACCTTGCACCTGCCATGACGGCCGATGCGGCCTTCGCGCCGAACAGTTCGGCCAGCGAAGAAATCGCGCAGGCGCTGATCATGCAAGGCATGTCGTCGAGTTCCTATTCCGCCGACGTCGCGCCGCCCTACATGCACGGCGTCTTTCGCTGAAACAACCGGCAGGCGACCGATCCGCCGGTCGCTTTGCGGTTGACAGGACGCCACCCGAAAGGGCCAATAACGACAAGGGCCTGCCAATTCGGTCGGTCGATGTCCGGACTTTCGGGGGTTCTCATGTCGAAGCATTTCAGGATCGCTTGCCTCGTTGCGACCCTCGTCCTGCCCACCGCCGCACTTGCCCAGGCCGACGGCGATATCCTGTCTCTTGAACTGAACGCGGCCGCCGAAACGGCGCAGGGCAACTGCCGGCTGACCTATGTCGCCAAGAACGGAACGCCCGTGTCGCTGAGCCAGACCGAGTACGAGGTGGCGATTTTCGACGCAGACGGCACCGTATCACGCCTTCTGGTGCTGAAATTCGGGTCCCTCGTGCCGGGCAAGACCCGCATCCTGCAATTCGAACTTCCGGGAACAAGCTGCGCGAACATCTCGCGCATCGTCATCAACGATTCCGCGGCCTGCGTGGATGCCGACACGGCTGGCGACATCGACGTCTGCATGACGGGGCTGAGCGCGAGTTCCCGCACCGCAATTCAATTCGGCATCTGAGTGCCCGGCTTCGGGCCCGCGGCCCGACCGTACCGGGCCGCGCTGCAGGAGTAACCCATGGGCTTCAGCCTCTCCCAGTATCTGAGCCTTCCGTCGATGATCGTCTTCGGGGCGCTGATGCTGTTGTCGCTGCTGGCGATCTCGGTCGCGATCTTCAAGTATATCCAGTTCCTGCGCCTCGGCGTCGGGCACCGCAAGCAGGCCGAGGAAATCCTCGACAACTGGCTGTCGGGGCGCGCCGATCTGGCGATGCAGATGGCGATGCAGCGCCGCTCGGTGCTTGCGCGGATCCTGCAGGCGGTGTTTTCCGGCATCCAGGCAAAGCCGGGCGATGCCACCTATGCCGAGGAACTGGGGCGCCAGACCGCGATCATCGAGCTTGCGACGATGACCGACCGGATGCGCACGCTGGAAATGGTCGTGCAGGCCGCACCGATGCTGGGGCTTCTGGGCACCGTCTTCGGCATGATCGACGCCTTCTCGGCCCTCGCGATTTCCGAGGGCGCGGTTGACCCGACGGTTCTGGCCGGCGGCATCTACAGCGCGCTGACCACCACCGCCGCCGGTCTGGCCATCGCGCTGGTGGCGTTCTTCGTGGCCACCGCGCTGGAATCGCGGATCGAGCGGGAGCGCAACCTGATCGAGACGGTGATGTCCGCCGCCATTCACGGGCGTCTCGACCCGACCCAGAAGTAGACGGGGCGTCGCGCGATGTCGGCGTTGAGGACGAAACTGCCGGAACGGCCCCGCAGCTATCGCTTTGCGATGACGCCGCTGGCAGACGCGATGTTCCAGCTTCTGATCTTCTTCATGCTGACCTCCAGCCTGACGCCCTACTCGCTGTTGACCGTGCAGACCGCCGCGCCACCGCCCAAGGCGCCGTCCGTGTCCTCGGGCAGCGGCACCGGCACGCAGGCCCCGGCCGCGGCGTTACCGGCGCCGCCCTCGGCCCAGGTCGCGATCTGGACGCTGGAAAGCGAAACGATCATCGTCGGCGGGCAGGAATTCGGTTTCGATGCCCTCGAAGGTCTGGCTGCGGCCCTTGGCAGCGAGGAGGCCCCGGCCGAGGTCATCATCCTTGTGCGCGATACCGCACGGGTGCAGGACGTGGCGACCGTGCTCGCCGGGCTGGCCAAGGCGAATGTCCTGTCGGTGCGCATCGCCGAAGGGTCGGTCTAGGATGACGATGCGCCGCCTGATCCCCAAGACCAATGTCGGGATGCGCACCGACGTATCGCTGACCATCGTCAACATCGTGCTGCTGCTGATCTTCTTCTTTCTCGTCACCGGGCAGTTGGCCAATGCCCCGGGGATCGCGGTGGAGTTGTCGGAAACCGCGGAACTGCCGATCGAGAACCTGCCCAAGCCCATCCTGATCTGGGGCAGCGAAAACGAGATTTCGCTGAACGGCGACCCGATAGAGCCAGAGGCACTGGGCATCGCCCTTGCCGACGCCAGCATCCTGCATCTTCTGATCGACCGGAACGAAAGCGCACAAATCCTGCTGGAACTGCTCGCAAAGCCGGAGTTTTCGCATCTCGAACTTCGCCTCGTCACCATCCACAGAAACACGCCGCCATGAGCTATCTTCCCTATGGCAGCAACACGCCGGGTGCCTGGGCCCTGTCCGGTCTGGGGTCGGTCGCGATGCACGGGGCGGTGATCGCGTTGATGATGTCGAACCTCTTGGACGTGGTGCAAGACCGGCAGGCCCGAACGCAGCGCCCCGATTTCCAGATTTCGCTGGAACAGCTTGAGACCGACATGCTTGCCGGTCTGATGGAGCGTCTGGACAGCGCCGATCTGCCGGACTCTGCCGGGCTTGACGGGTTCCCCTTCGATCAGGCGGGCGAGGATCTGGCCCAGACGGAGCCTGACGCCCTTGCCCCGCAGGACTTTACCGCGCCCGACCGGGTGGAGCCCGAAGCGGCAGAGCCGCTTCAGCCGCTGGCCGACGCCATCGCCCCCGGCACTGCGGACGCGGCAGAGGGGCTGTCACCCGAGGCCCCGCTAACGTGACGCCCGAAGCGATGGATGCGGCGGCCCCCGAGCCCGAAACGCTCGCCCCCCAGGCGGTGGCAGAGGCACCGGCGGTCGAAGCCGCCCCCCTTGCCCCGGAGGCCGAAGCGCTTGTCGCCGATACCCTTGCCGCCGTCACGCCCGAGGACACGCTTGCGGCCGAGACGCTTGAACCGGTAGAGGCCCTGCCGGTGGAGGCAGGTCCCGAGACGCCCCAAGCCGAGGCCCTGACCGCGGAAACCGCGACACCCGAATTGGCCGAGGTCGCGCCCGCCCCCCTGGACGCCGTCGGGCAGACGCTGCCCACCATCGACGACCTGTCAGCGCTGGTGCCGGAGGAAGGGATTTCAGCCGCCCCCGTGGCGACAAGCCCGCTGATTGCCGAGGACGGCCTTGGCCCGGCGGCGGTGTTCGACGAAACCGCGCCGCAGGGGGGCGAGGCGCTGCAACCCGTCGTGCCCCTTGGTATTCCGGCCATCACCGCAGAGCCCCCCGAGGCCGTGGCGCCCGCCCCCGAAATCGCCGAATCCCAGGAGTTGGAACTGGCCGCGCTGCCCCCATCGGCCGACCCCGTGCCCGTGCCGCGTCGGCCCGATGAGATCGCGCCCGCGGTACAACCACCCGACCCTGTCGCCCCGCTCGTCGAGCCCGAAGAGGTCATCCCCGCGCTGCCGCAAACGGGCCCGGAGGCGATCGAGGCCATACCGTCCGCGCCCGCGGCCCCCCGTGTCCGCCGCATACCGCGCACGCCGCCCTCTGCCCGCGACATTGCCGTGGGCGACCTGATCCGGCGCATCCGCGATGCCGGGCGAGAGGATTGCCTGATCGCCCTGCCCCGCCGCGTGGGCGACACGGGTATCGGCTTGTCGCTGATCGCGGCAGAGGATGGCGCGATGGGGCGCTTTGCCGAAAACCTTCTGGTGCGGCAGGACGATGCCGATATCCGCCAGACCCGCACGCTGATCGACGGGCGCCAATGCGAAGCGCTGCGTTTCGTCGTGCGCAACCGGGACTATCCGGCGACCCGCATCGGCATCCGACTGGAACGGTCAGAGGTGCCCAGCGGCAACCGCCTGTCGGGGGTTCTGCGGGGGGTCGGCGACCGCAACCTGACCCTGCTGCTGGTTGACAACAACGGCGTGGTGCAGACCCTCGGCCGGTTCATTGCCCGGCAGGGCAACGAGATCCGGTTCGACGTGCCGGTGACCCGCGTCGGCCCGCGGCGGGATACCAAGCAACTGTTGCTGGCCGTTGCCTCGCCCGAACCGCTGGACCGGCTGACGGCGCGCAGCGGACAGCGGTCGGAGACGGTATTCCGCGATCTCGACGCCGCGGTCGCGCGGGACGCAGCCCTTGCCATTCTGGCCTTCGACGTGCGCTGACCGGACGCGCGGGCTATTCCGCGGCGGTCAGCTTCAGATAGGCAAGGCTGGCGCTTGAGGCCCCGTTGCGGCCTTCGATCTCGCGCAGGATCCGCGGCAGGATGGCGGCAGCGTTTTCGCGATCCCGGATCAGGGCGGCACTGGTCAGGGGTTCGTCGCTTTCGACCGCCAGCAAAAGCTGCGGCGCCTCCTCCACCCCTTGTCCCAGCGTCAGGGCAAAGCTTGCGCTGCGCTGGTTGCCCACGGGCTGCGACAGGCGGCTTGACAGGTTATAGACATTGCCGCGCGGGCTGATCAGCACCAGCCACACCGACTGCGTCGACGGCACGGTCAGTTGCGCGGTCACCGGTGTCTGGCTGGGCACCTTTTCGGCGGACAGGAACAGTTCTACCCCGTTGCGGCCCCGGCCCTGAAGCGCGCGGGCAAAGGCCAGCACCGCGCATTGGTCAGAGGTCACCTGCCGCGGCAGCACCTCGGGCCGGGCGCCGAATTTCTCCTCATAGGCCGTGGGCAGCCCGGCAAAGGCATCGCCCGACGCAGAATATCCCTCGATCACGCCGGCATTGGGCCCCTGGGCCACGCGGCTGACAAAGGTGCAGGGGCCGGTCTCGAACCCGGCAAGAAAGCCCTCGCGCGTGTCGGTCAAGGGCGCGGGGATGCCGCTCGTCTGGGTCCTTGGCGGCGCGTTGGCCCCCTCCCCCTCCGCCTGGTCCGTCGGTTGGCCACCGATCAGACCGGTGGACCACGCATAGTATCCGCCGCCGCCCAACGCCCCCAAGAGCAGCAGCGTCAAAAGGGCCGGCACCAGGCCGCCGCCCGATTTCTGCGACGCAGGCAGGGGCGGAAGCGATCCCGGCGCGGCGCTGCCCATGCCCGTCATCGTGCCGACGGAACTGCGAGAGGACGATGTCCATGTGCCCGATTGCGTCATGCCGGGCACCTGCAGGCCCGGTGCCATGCTGCCCATCGTCGGCCCCCCGGCGGAAGAGACCACCCGCGTCGGATCAGACCATGCAGGCGCGGGAGGCACCCAGCCGCCAAGATATTGCTGCGGGATCTTCGTGGGATCCTCGGCCATCGCCTTGACGTCCAGCATCGAGGGTGGGCGCGCCGCCGGATCGGGCTCAAGCATGTAGGACAGGATCGGGCGCAGCTCCGGCGGGGCCTCGGACAGGTCGGGAACCGACTGGCGCGTCTGCACCGCCTCGACAAAGGTCGTGCCCATATCCAGCGGTTTGCCGATGGCCGCCGCCGCGATCAGCAGGCCCAGCCCGTAGATGTCGGTGACCTGCGTGACCTTGCCGTCGAAATGGCCAAGCTGTTCCGGCGCGGCATATTTGATCTTGCCCGCGAAACGCCCGTCGATGGTGCCCTCTTTCACCACCGTCGACTTGGCGATGCCGAAATCGATCAGCCGGGCCTCTTCCACGCGCCCGCGGGCCAGCATCACGTTGTCGGGCGACAGATCGCGGTGGATGACCTCCTTGGCATGTGCGGCGGCCAGCCCCTTGGCCAGTCGCGCCAGCAGGGTCAGAACCTCCTCCACCGACAGCGCGCCATGTTCGGCGATGTAGTCCTTCAGCGGCACGCCCTCGATGAACTCCATCACCAGGAAATAGCGCTGAAGATGCGGATCGGGGACGTAGTTGTAGTACCTGACGATGGTCTCGTCCGAGAGCTGGCGCAGCGTGCGCGCCTCGCGCTTGAACATCAGCCCCGCCTCGGCATCGTCGGCGCGTTCCTTCAGGATCGCCTTGATCGCCACCGGGTCGCCGGTATGGATCTCGATCCCGCGATAGACCTCGCCCATGCCGCCGGATTTCAGAACCTGGTCGATCCGGTAGTTGTTGTTGATCAGCGTGCCAATGGGCAGCTTGCCGCTATTACGGTTCGGGGCCGGGGTGGCGACCACCGTGCGTTCGATGTCGGAATCCTGCGCGCGCGGTGCAATCTGGGTCGGCGCGACCGAATCGTCCCCCGCCCGCGGGGCGTATTGCGTCGGCGCAAGCGAGTCGTCCGGCGGCGGGGCCGACCCGGCATCGGTTTTTGGCCGGTCCGTCCCGCCATGCGGGTGAACGACACGGGTGCGGTCATCGTCATCGTCCGGCAGGTCGTTGTCAGTGCCGCTCATCCCTCGTCCTCGCGGATATCGCTTTGCAGTCCCAGCATGTCATCCATGGTGACCGGTTCCAACTCCTCACCCGGCAGACAGCGCATCACGACCACCGTCACATTGTCTTTCGCGCCCCGGTCCAGCGTCAGGGCCACCATCGCATCGCAGGCGTCCTGCGGGGGCAGCGTGTCGGCATAAATCGCGATCTCGTAGTCCGACAGATGCTCGGTCAATCCGTCGGAACACAGGATAAATGTATCGTCTGCCTCCAGCGTGCCGGTGACCACATCGAATTCCGGCGTCTCGTCCACCCCGATGGCATGGGTGATCACGTTCCGGCGCGGCCAGTTCGCCGCCTGTTCGGGGGAAATCGCCCCGGCATCCAGCAGCATCTGCACCTCTGTATGATCCCGTGTCGTCTGTGTCAGCTTGCCCCCGCGCAACTGGTAAACGCGGCTGTCGCCGGACCACAGGCAGGTAAACTCGGACCCATGCGCCATCAGCACCACGACCGTCGCGCCGATGGTATCGGTCTGCAAATCACGCGCCTCTTGATGGATGCGCCGGTTCGCCGCCGCTATGCTGTCGCTGACCTGCGCCAGCAGCGCCGCGCCCGTGTCGGCGCCATCGACACGGTCGAGCGCCGCCACCACCGTCTGCGAGGCGAAATCCCCCGCCGAATGCCCGCCCATTCCGTCGGCCACCACCCAAAGGCCGCGCTCGGGCCGGGCAAGCAGGCTGTCCTCGTTGATCTTGCGCCGTTTGCCCACATCCGTCGCCTGCCCGGTCTGAAAGGTGAAACCGCTGTCCTGCTTCATCGTGGTCTCCTGCCCGTTTTTCGGTCCGGGTCTGTGCTGCCCGGTGGTCTTCTGGGCCGACGGCCCCGTCAGTCCAGCGTTTCGGGGCATCGGAACGCCCCAAGCTCCGGCATCAGGAAGGGCACCGTGTCCCCTGCAAAGCGGAGCCGAAACCCGACCGAGTGGCCGTTTATGTCCTGCCGCAGGGCGACGGTATTGCCCTGCACATGCGGTGCAGCCCTGCGCAGCCACCTTGCCACATCCCAGTTGCCTTCGGCGAAGTCGAATGTGCCAAGCGGTTCGGACTGTGCACCGTACAACGCAATCTTCACACCGGTGCCCGCCCCCGTCCAGACAACATCTGCGGCCGGGCCGCCCGGAACCAGGGCAATTGCCGCCCCTTGAAGCGTCAGATCGGCGCGCGCCACCGCCGGGCTGGCCGCCTCCAGCCGGATCGACATTGCCACCCGCGGGGTTGTCATGCCATCGGGGAAATAGGCGCGCTGTATGCGCTTGGCGGCATCGAAACGCGCCAGCGTTTCGGCTCGCAGCCGCTGCCCGATGGCGGTGCCAAGATCGGGCCGCAGGCCCTCGGCACGTTCGATCACATAGGGGCGCAGGTGATCGGCAACGAAGCGGTCCATCCGCCCCCCCGGTGCGAAGCCTGCCGCAAAGTCACCGGGGCCGACCTGTTCGGGCCCGTCCGCGAAGGGAAAGCGCCGCGCCAGCCCGGCCCGGCAGGGGGCGGTGATGTCATGGGCAAGCGCCGCGTTCATGGCCGACAGCGCAGAGGCGGGGTCATCGGTGCGGATATCGGCCACGGTGGCCGCGATCATCCGCGCGATCGGGGCCGGCATATCCCCAGCCTGCGCCGACAGGGCCGCCAGCGTCCGGCTCAACCGGTCATCATCGGCCGGGGACGGCGCCCGGGCCGCCGTGGCCAAAACGCTGTGCAAGGCACCGAAGCCATCGATCACCGCATCGGCCGGCCGTTGGCCCGGCGCGCCGTTCGTCAGCGCGTGCCAGTCCGCGAAATCGGCGCTGATCGCCTGGGCCAGCATGGCAATATCGTCCGCCCCGACCGTCGTGTCGGTCAGGCGCGTTTCGGCCGCGACGGTGGCCATCAGTTGCAGCAGCGGGGAACGCTCCGGGGACGCGATCAGCCCCAACCGCGCATAGTCCGGCGGATCGGCGGAGGGCTGTTTCAGCGCGAGCCGGTCGAACAGGTCCCGCCATGCGGTATCGAAGCGCTGCCGGTAGCGCTCGGCCACGGCCGCGCGCAGGACGGCCAGTTGCCGCGCGGTGTCAGGCGGCGCAGGGGTGTCGCCGCGGACCCATTGTTCCGACCGCCAGAGTTCCGCCGCCGCGCCCAGATCGGGGCCAAGGACCTGCGCAAACCCCGCCGCGGTGTAAAGCCCGGGCACGGCCAGCGCCCCAAGCGCAGTGGTGTCGGTGGTGCGGAATACGGCGGCCGAATCCGCCCCGATCCGGTCGGGCAAGACGAGGTCCGGAACCCCCGCGGCGAAGGCCCGTTCCTCCAGCACGGTCAGAACCCGGTCGGTCAGCGGCAGGCCCGCAAAGCCCGCCCGTGCCGCGGCCTTCAGCCCCTCATCGGGGCGCAACGACGGGGCACGGTCACCATCAAGCGACAGCATCACGGCCAGATGCGCCTCCAGCGCCGCGGCCTCCGCCGCGGGCATCGCCCCCCGCCAGGCTTGCGCGAAATAGCTGCGAATGGCGGCATCGCCGTTGCCGCGTGCCTCCGGATCATGGGCCAGCAGCATGTAGACCCTCAGTGCCCGGTAAAGAGCCGCGGCATCGCCCGCGATGACCAGCCGCGGCAGTTCGTTTTCCAGATGCAGCATCAGCCGCGGCCGCAGCAGCCGTTCCAGCCCGTCACAATAGGCCTGCCGGGCGGCGCGGCCGATCTCCCGCTGACGCGACAGGCCGAAGCCCAGGCGGAACGGGCCCGCCGGCCCCGCCCCATAGCCCCCCGGCAACTGCCGCAGCGCGTCGAGATGGGGCAACACCTTCAGCGGGTCCGGATCCTCGATGACGGATTGGACCAGCGCCGCCCGTGCCGCCCCCAGATAGACCGCCGCCCCGGCCTCTGCATCCCGGACGAGCGAGGCGTTCTGCCAATAGCTGAGCCCAAGCCCCGCCATCGTGCCCGCCGTAACCATGCCCGTCAGTCCCAGACCGATCCGGCGCCAGAACCGGGCCCGGCGCCCCGCACGGCGGTCGAAGATGACCCAGTCGCGTTCGGCGAAGATGACCTTGGTCATCAGGTCGTGCAGGAAAAAGCTCTTTCCCGTGCCGGACATGAAGGCCGGCAGCGGGCCTTGGGCCTTGCCGCTTTCGCGCGACATCAGGCCAAGGATCTGATCGACCGGCGTGCCCTCCTGCGTGCCGGAGGTGAAATAGAAACCGCGCAGGATCGCCTTTCGGCCCTGCCGCGGCGGCGCAAAGACCTGTTGCAGGAAATCCTCGACCCGCGGGCGCAGCAACGCCATCTGCTCGGGCAGGCCAAAGGCCGCGATGCGGGTGGCGCTGTCGGGCTCTCTGGCCATCCAGCCGACGACGAGGTCCGACAACCGCCGGACCAGCGCGTCGAATTCCTCTCCCACCCGCTGATAGGTGGGGTCCTTGCCGGTCCCGCCCTGGAAGGTGCAGCCCCAGACATCCCGCCGCTGCATCTTCGAGAAGCCGCCGAAACACTCGCGAAAACCCGAGATCAGGTCGGCCTTTGTGAACAGCACATGCACGGGGATGTCGATGCCCAGCGTGGCGTGCATTTCCGCCAGACGCTCGCGCATGGTCGCGGCGTGCCAGTTCAGGAATTCGGGCGTCCCGCGCATCAGGTCCTCGATCGAGAAGGCGAGGATCACGCCATTGATCGGCTGGTGGGGCCGGTGCGTGTGCAAAAGGTCCAGAAACGCCGCCCAGCTTGCCGTATCCGCCGCCCTGTCGGTTTCGCGCGTCATATAGCGGCCGGCCGTGTCGATCAGCACCGCCTGCCGTGCGAACCACCAGTCACAGTTGCGGGTGCCGCCAAAGCCCTGCGCATGATCGGGCAACAGGTCCTGCCCCGGAAACTCCACCCCGGAATAGCGCAGCGCGGTGGTCTTGCCCGCCCCGGGCGGGCCGACGATGACATACCACGGCAGCGCATACAGGTAATTCCGCCCCCCCGCCCGTTTCAGCCGGGCAAGGGCGGCGTCCATCCGGTCGGCAAGGATATCCCGGTCCCCAAGCGCGGGCATCAGCCGGGCCTCGAACGCGCGCGCACGGCGGCGTTTCAGGATCGTACCGATCACGGCAGACCCGCCGATCACGACCAGCAACGCCGCCAGCAGCGACAGGCGCAGCGGCAGATCGGCCAGCGCGGCAATACCGGTGGCCGGCAGACCGTAAAGGATGACAAGCGACAGGCTGACCGTGCCGATCACGCCCCACAGATGGCCCACCACCCCGGCGCCAAGGCGGCGCGTCGCATGTCCGACTGTGGTGAAAAGCCCCCGGCGCAACGGCTCAATCCCCCCGGCGGATCAGGATTTCGACCCGCCGGTTCAGGGCACGCCCCTCTGGCGTGGCATTGTCGGCGATGGGCTCCACCGGGCCCTTGCCCTCGGCCACGATGCGGCCGGGATCGGCCAGCCGCGCGGCAAGCAGATCGGCCACGGTCTGCGCGCGGGCCTCTGACAATTGCTGGTTGGTGCGGAACGGCCCGGTGCCCGACAGCGGCTGGCTGTCGGAATGGCCCACCACCCGGATCGCCCCGGTCTCGGCGTTCAGAACCCGCGCCAGCGCATCGACAAGGGGGCCTGCCTCCCCTTCCAGATCGGCGCTGCCCGAGACGAAGCTGAACCCAGCAGCGGGGCGCAAGAGCACCCAGTCGTTGCGCAGCGAGACGGCGATATCCAGCCCCGCCACCCCCTCCTGCAGGCGTTCCATCTGCGTTGTCGGCGCAGGTTCGGGCGCCCGCTGCACCGGGGTCGTCCGGGCCAGCACCACGGGCGGCAGCCCCTGATGCATCGTCGCGATCCGCCCCTCCGCGGCCCCGGCCCTGTCTGAGAGCATCGTCGCGAGCGTGGAGAAAAGGCTCAGCACCATCAGCGCGCCGATGCCGGCCGCAGCCCAGACCGGCACCCCCAGACGCCGCGGCCCGCCGGGGATCACCGGGCGCCAGCGCGGCGACAGATGGCCATCGTCGCGGGGGGCCAGCCGGCCCAGCAATTCGCGCAGTTCATGGCGGATATGGGCCAGTTGCACCTGCCCGCCGGGCAGATTGCGATAGGGCCCTTCAAGGCCCAGCGACAGACAGGCCAGCATCAGTTCGATGAACCGCGTTCGGCGCGCCGGGTCGCGCAGCGCCGCGTCGAGACAGCGAAACGCCCCGAGCGGCGCGTCGGGATCGCCGAAATAGCGCATCCCCATGCCCCCGTTCCGCCACCGCGACGGATCGGGCACGGGCAGGTTCTGTAGGATGTCGTCGACGCAGGCGGCAAGGATGTATTTCGCCTCGTTCACCTCATCGGCGGACAGCCCCGCCCCCGCGGCGACCTGCTCGAACCGGTCGATTTCAAGGGCAAGGTGCCCTTCCAGCCGGGTGGAGCGCAACTCCACCCGCCCGGTGCGCAGCCGCCCCAGCAGCGACAACAGGCTGACAGCCGCCGCCAGCAGCGGATTGCTCGGCCCGGCCGGGCCAAGACCGGTGGCGCGCATCGCGTCCTCCACCGCGATCTGCTGGTCGCCCCGCCCGTCGAAATCGGGGCGCTGCGCGGGCGGGCGCGGGACGGCGCCGGGCCGGCCGGTGGGCGTCGGCCGTGCCACGGGGCCGCGGGGCGGGGCGGGGGCGGCCCCTTGCAGATGGGGCGGTCGTTGCAGGCGGGCCGGTGTCTGCCGCTCCTCCCCCTGCGATGGCGGGGCAGAGGGCACATGGTCGGGCATGATCGGCATGCCGATGACGGTCCGGTCCGCGGCTGCGTCACCGGGATCGCGCCGGGCGAACGGACCTCCCGTCCCCTCCGCCCCTTGCGGTCGCGGGGCGCGCGGATGCCGGATCACCGTCTTGTCGTCGTCCCTCGCCATTGCCTTTGCCGTGACACCTAGCGGGCCGCGACGGGCGGGCCCGAACCGATGCCGCATCTTTCGCGCCGTCCGGGCTTTCGCGCCGCATACGGGTGCGGATGTGCCCAGGGGCAGCTTTCCGACACCGAACGCCGGCGCCTTGGCCCGTAAGACTTGTGCAGATGCAGCACTCCTCAACCCTGCGGCCACGCCGGGGCGCCGTCAAGCGCCCCGGCGACAGCCTTGCCTAGAACTGCAGACGCGCCTGAAGCGTGACACCCCAGCTGTCCATCTTGTTGCTGAAGCGAGAGTCGGCGCGGATACTGGCATCAAGCTGGCGCAGCGGCAGGGCAGAGCCCGCCCCGAACAGCCGCGTGAGGTTCATCCCGACACTGATCTCGCCGAACCCGCCGAGGTTCTCACTCAGGAACGCGGTGCTGTTGTTGGTCGCGTCCACCGAACTGGAGATATCGCTGCCGAAGTCGTTGAAGTAGGTCGCCGTGCCGAAATAGGTCAGGGCCGAGCGGTCGCCCGGCAGAACCTGCGTCCGCACAAGGGTTGCCCCGACCAGGGCGATCTTCTGGTTGATGGTGTCGATCTGCAGAACGCTGTCATCGGCGGTGGAGTTCGGATCCCCCTCGATCTCGATATCGTCGACGGAAATCCGGGTCAGCGCAAAACCAACCGTGGGCACGATGCGCAGGTTCAGGTCCTGGTTGAGAAGATGCGAATAGCTGAGCGATCCACTGATGGCCATACCGGAGCTGGTGTAGCTCTGGCTTGCGATACCCAGACCGCCATTTGCGAAATCCACGGTTTCACGCAGATCGTAGGACGTCGTGTCGGCGCGGAACATGATGTCACCGAAGAAGTTGCCGCGCGCGAAGTTCAGATAGACGCCCCCGAAATACTGCTCGAAATCGGTATTGATCTTGTTGTTGACGGTCAGCGTCGTATCGACGGGAAGCGAGGAACTGCCGCTGTTGAACCCAAGCATCGGCCCGACCGCAATGTCCCATCCGTTGTGGAAACCGCCCGAGCAGGACCGGTCGAGGCCGAGCTGGAAGCCCGAATAGGACAGGCTGATATCGTTGGTTGCCGAATTCCCGGCGCCGACATTCTGGGTCTTGAGGCTGGCATTCGATTCACCGCCCGTCATCCGGATCCATGCGCCGCGGGCACAGGGATCGTCGCCGGGATCGACAAGCGGCGTGACAAGTGCGGCGGACGGCCGGTTGATCACGGTCGCGATCATGCCCTGCGTGGCGGCCACGCCACTGGCCAGACCACCGAATGCAGAGTTGGCGATGGATTCAAGCTGGATCGTGCCGTCGGTGTCCGTGTTGATCTGGTAGAGGAAGGGGCCGTTCGTCGGCAGCCCGGTCGTTGACACGGTGCCGGACAGGTTGTTGTCGCCGGTATAGGTCACAAGGTCGATGCTGCCACCGATACCCGCGAAAACGGTGCCGTTGATATTCGTGAAGTGGAAGGTCGGCGTCCCGGAGATATCGCCATTGACCGCGATCAGGTCGCTTGTATCCGCAGCGCCCCCGGCAATATCGATGCCCGAAACGTTGACGTCATAAAACAGATCGCCATCCAGCACCGCATCGCCATTGATCGTGATGACATCGCCGGTGTCGCCGTCAAGCATGTCGATGATGCCGGTATTGGTCAGAGACCCCTGAACGGTGACGCTGCCATTCGCTTCCAGCCGCCCGCTGTTGGTGAAGGAGGTGGCCCCCAGCGTCGACCCGGTCTCCAGCCCGATGACGCCAGTGTTGGTCAGTGTCGTGCCGGTCATCGACCCGCCGCTGCGCACGATCACGCCGCCGCCATTGGTCAAACGCTCGGCAACACCGCCATCGTCCACCACGTCCGGATCGTCACCGGCAGAGTTGGTGAAGGCCCCGAAGGTGAAATTGGCCGCCACGTCGAAGGTGCCCGGGTTGGTGACCGTGCCGCCGATGCTGGTCGCGCCCGTCACCGTCGTTGTCAGCGCGGCAGTCTGGCTATAGTCACCCGTGATGGTCGCCCCCGACAGGGCAAGATCGGTCGCCTGGTTCGTCAGGTCGCCGTCGATGGTGCCGTTGGTCAGGTCAAGCGCCGCCGCCCCCGTCAGGATCACATCCCCCGTCAGCGTCCCCGCCGACGTGATCGTCCCGGCCGAGGAGGCGAGCGCGTCAAAGCCCAGTTCCGCCCCGCTGGCCACGTCGATCGCCGCCGCACTGATCGAGGTATTGGTCAGCGTCGCGATGCCGTTCATCGTGCCCGAGGTCACGGTCAGCGTGCCGGCGCCCTGGTTGCTCAGGTCGTCATTGCCCACGGCCACGGTCCCGGTGCCCGCCTGCACGACGATGGCGCCCCCATTGGTGATGATCTCTCCGCCCGACGCATCCGTGTCGGAATCGAAGGTCGCGTTGCCATCGAAGGTGATCGTGGCGGCGGCCAGGTTGTTGATCTCGCCCACATCGGTCAGCGCGCCACCATCGGCCACGGTGATCGTGCCGGAATTGACCAGCGTGTTGCCGGTGCCGTGCAGCGTGGCATCATCCTGCAGCACGATGGCTGCGCTGTTGTCGATGGTCTGCGCGTTCAGCGTCTGCGCCGCGGCGACGGTCAGGGTGCCGCCGGTCACGCTCAGATCGCCCTGGATCGTGCTGTCGCCGTCGACGGTCGTGGCGCCTGCGGTCTGGTCGTAGTCGCCGGTGATCGTTCCGGCCAGCAGGCTGGTGCCGGTGCCCGCGCGCGTCACGTCGCCGTCGACCGTGTCGTTCAGGTCAAGCGCGCCGGTCCCCGTCACGTCAAGCCCGCCAGTCGCGGTGAAGGTATTGCCGGCCTCGACCGTGAAGGTCCCGCCCGACACCGTGGTCGCCCCCGAAACGGCGGAGGCCCCGTCCACCGTGGTGGTGCCCGCCGTCTGCGTATAGGCGCCCGTGATATCGGCAGCCAGTTCGGCGGTGCCCGTGTTGGTGATCGTCTGCCCGCCAAGGACATTGGCGTTCACGTCCAGCGTGCCGGCATTGACCGAGTCGGCCCCAAGCGTCGTGGCCGCGTCGACCTGCACTTCGGCCCCCGACGCCACGTCGAAGCCCGATGTCAGCGTCGTCGGGGCGTCGATCTCGAAGAGACCGCCGTCGATATTGACGAGCCCCGAAATGGTGGCCGCGCCATCGACATTGGTCTGCCCCGCCGTCTGCGTCACGGTGCCGGTGATGTCCGCGCCGATGGTCGCGGCCGAGGATGCGGTGGTCAGGTCCCCGGTCAGCGCGGCGTTCTGGTCATAGGTCGTGCCCGCGGCCAGGTCGACGTCAGAGGTCAGCGCGGCATTCACGGTCAGCGTGCCCGTATCGATGGTCATCCCGCCCGACACGCTGGAAATCCCGTCCACCGTTGTCGTGGCCGTGGCGTCGGTGTTCTGAACGAAGCTGCCGGTGATGTCCCCGGCCAGTTCGGCCGTGCCGGTGTTGGTGATCGTCCGCCCGCCAAGGATGGTGCCATTGACGTCCAGCGTGCCATCGTTCGACGAATCCGCCCCCAGCGTAAGGTCGGCATTCACGGTCAGGTCGCCGGCATTGATGACGAAGCCGCCCGCCATGTTCGACGCTGCGGCAACAACCGTCACCGCCGCCGCATTGTCCTGGGTGAAGGTGTCGGTAATGTCGCCCGACAGCGTGTAAACGCCGGTGCTGTTGTTGGTCACAGTGCCGGTGATGGTGCCGCTGTTGGTCAAGACCGCGGTGCCCGAAAGGGTCAGCCCACCGATGGCATTGAAGGTCTGGCCGGTCAGAACCACGAAATCGCCCGCCGAAACCGTGGTGGTCCCGGAAATGCCGGTATCGCCATCGATTGTCGTGGTGCCCGCCGTCTGGTCATAACTGCCGGTGATATCGGCGGCCAGAGTCGCCGTGCCGGTGTTGGTGATCGTCTGGTTGCCCAGGATATTGGCGTTGATATCCAGCGTGCCGGCATTGACCGACGCCGCGCCAAGCGTCGTATCGGCATCGATCTGAAGCTCTGCCCCCGCAGCGACGTCAAAGCCCGATGTCAGCGTCGCCGCCGCGTCGATTTCGAAACTGCCGCCGCTGACGGTGACCAGACCCGAGATCGTGGCCGCGCCATCCACATTCGTCTGCCCGGCGGTCTGGGTCACGGTCCCCGTGATGTCAGCGCCGATGGTTGCCGCGGACGCGGCCGTCGTCAGGTCGCCGGTCAGCGCCGCGTTCTGGTCATAGGTCGTGCCTGCGGCCAGATCGACGTCAGACGTCAGCGCCGCGTTCACGGTCAGCGTGCCGGTGTCGATGTTCATCCCGCCCGACACGCTGGTTGCACCATCGACGGTCGTTTCGGCCGTGGCGTCGGCATTTTGTACAAAGTCGCCGGTGATATCGCCCGCCAGCGTCGCCGCGCCGGTATTGGTGACGGTCTGCCCGCCAAGGACGTTCCCGTTGATGTCCAGCGTGCCGTCATTGGTCGATGCCGCACCCAGCGTGGTATCGGCATCGATCTGCACCTCGGCCCCCGAGGCGACGTTGAAGCCCGATGTCAGCGTCGTGGCCGCATCGATTTCGAAAATGCCGCCATCGACATCGACAAGCCCCGAAATCGTGGTGGCGCCATCCACATTCGTCTGCCCGGCGGTCTGGGTCACGGTCCCGGTAATGTCCGCGCCGATGGTCGCCGCGGACGAGGCCGTCGTCAGGTTGCCGGTCAGCGCCGCGTTCTGGTCATAGGTCGTGCCCGCCGCGACATCGACATCCGATGCCAGCGTGGCATTGACGGTCAGCGTGCCGGTATCGATGTTCATGCCGCCGGTTACCGTCGTCGCACCGTCCACAACCGTGGCGGCGCTGGCATTGGTGTCTTGCACGAAGCTGCCAAGCGCGCCGGCCAACGTGATCTCGGTGGCCGACCGGTTGGTCAGCGCCCCCGTGATCGAACCGGCGTTGAGGTCCAGATCGGCCACGCCGGTCAGCGTGACGTCCCCGTCCAGCGTTCCCGCCGCCACGATCATCCCCGCCGAGGAATTCAGGTCGGTAAAGCCAAGCGTCGCGCCGCTGGCCACCGTGATCGCCGTGGCACTGGTCGAGGTGTTGGTCAGCGTTGCGATGCCGTTCATCGTGCCCGTGTCCACGGCGACGGTGCCGACGCCCTGGTTGGTCAGATCGTCATTGCCCACGACAACGGTGCCACCGCCCGCCTGCACCGTGATCGTCCCGTCATTGGTGATGATCTCGCCGCCCGAATTGTCGGAGTCCGCATCGAAATCGGCATTGCCGTTGAAGGTGATCGTGCCGCCGGCCAGGTTGTTGATCGCCCCGGCATCCTCCACCGTGCCGCCATCGGCCACCACGATGGCCCCGGCATTGTTCAGCGTGTTGTCGGTGCCCTGCAGCGTGGCATTGGCCGCAAGGTCGATCGTGCCGGTCGCGGTGTTGCTGATCGTCCCCGCGCTCAGCGTCTGGCCGGCGTTGATGTTGATCGTGCCGGCATTCTCGATGTCGTCGATGGCATCGCTCGCCCCGATCGTCGTGTCGCCCGTGATGGTGATCACCACGCCGGACTGGACGGACATGTTGTAGTTCTGAATGCCCGTCAGGCTCTGGTCCGACCCGTAATCGATGATCGAGGTCAGGAAGACCACGTTGCCGGTTTCCGTGTGCCCCCCGGTCAGCACGACCTCGAAGGCCGAAATGGTGATCTCGCCCGCGCCGGCATTGATGATCCCGGTAGAGGTGAACACGCCCGATCCGCTGTCCAGCGTCAGCGCAAAGGTGCCGCCGCTGATATTGGTGATGCTGCCGCCATTGGTCAGGTCGCCCCCGACGGTCAGATCGGCATTCAGGTCGATCGTGCCGGCGGTGTTGACGATGCTTCCGTCAATATCCGTCGCGCCGGCGATGGTGGTGGTCGCGCCGGCGTTGTTCTGGGTGAAGTCCCCGGTCACCGTCCCCGCCAGCGTGCTGGCCCCGGTGCCGGTGTTGGACACGCTTCCGGTGATCGTGCCGCTGTTGTGCAACGCGCCCGTGCCGGAAATCGCGATACCGCCGCCTGCGGTGAATATCTGTCCGGCATCGACCGTGAAACTGCCGCCCGAGACAGAGGTCGCGCCCGACACGCTTGCGGTGCCATCCACATTCGTGGTGCCCGCGGTCTGGCTGTAGACGCCGGTGATGTCGGCGGCCAGCGTCGCCGTGCCGCTGTTGGCGATGGTCCGGCCGCCAAGGATATCGGCGTTGATGTCCAGCGTGCCGGCGTTGATCGAATCCGCCCCCAGCGTCGTCTGGGCGTCGGCCTGCAAGCGCGCGCCCGCGGCCACGTCGAACCCCGAACTCAGCACCGTTGCGGCGTCGATCTCGAACGTACCGGCGTTGATGTCGGCCAGCCCGCCGATGGTTGCGGCGCCCGTGACATTGACCTGCCCGCCGGTCTGGGTGATCGCGCCGGTCACATCGGCGGCGATATCGGCATTGCTGGAGGCCGTGCTCAGCGCCCCGGTCAGCGTGGCGTTCTGCACATAGGTCGCCGCCGTGGCAAGATCGATATCGGCCTGCGTGGCCGCGGTGATGGTCAGCGTGCCGGTGTCGATGTTCATGCCGCCCGCCACGGACAGCGCGCCGGTCACCTCCGTCGTCGCGGTGCCGTCGGTGTCCTGCACATAGCCACCGGACAGGGAACCCGCCAGCGTCGCCGCCCCGGTATTGGTCAGCGCAGTGCCGCCCAGCACCGTGGTGTTGACCGTCAGGATCCCGTCACTGTCGGAATCCGCATTCAGCGTGGTCTGCGCGTTCAGTTCCAGCGTGCCGCCCGAGGCCACGGTGACCCCCGCATCCAGCACCGTCCCCGCCGCGTCCACCGTGAAGGTACCGCCGTTGACGGTGATCAGACCGGTGATCGTCGCCGCCGTGCCCACATTCGCCTGACCGGCGCTTTGGGTCACGGTGCCGGTGATATCGGCGTCGATATTGGCATCGGCCGAGGCGGTCACGAGGTTCCCGGTCAGCGCCGCGTTCTGGTTCAACACCGTCGCCGCGGCCAGATCGACGTCGGAGGCCAGCGTGTCCGACAGCGTCAGCGTGCCGGTGTCGATGTTCATGCCACCCGCGACAGACAGCGCGCCGGTCACCTCGGTCGTCGCGGTGCCGTCTGTGTCCTGCACATAGCCCCCGGACAGAGAGCCCGCCAGCGTCGCCGCCCCGGTATTGGTCAGCGCTGTGCCGCCCAGAACCGTGGTGTTGACCGTCAGGATCCCGTCGCTGTCGGAATCCGCATTCAGCGTGGTCTGCGCGTTCAGTTCCAGCGTGCCGCCAGAGGCCACGGTGACCCCCGCATCCAGCACCGCCCCCGCCGCGTCCACCGTGAAGGTACCGCCATTGACGGTGACCAGCCCGGTGATCGACGCCGCCGTGCCCACATTCGTCTGACCCGCGCTTTGGGTCACGCTGCCGGTGATGTCGGCGTCGATATTGGCATCGGCCGAGGCGGTCACGAGGTTCCCCGTCAGCGCCGCGTTCTGGTTGAACACCGTCGCCGCGGCCAGATCGACGTCGGAGGCCAGCGTGTCCGACAGCGTCAGCGTGCCGGTGTCGATGTTCATGCCGCCCGCGACGGACAGCGCGCCGGTCACCTCCGTCGTCGCGGTGCCGTCGGTGTCTTGCACATAGCCCCCGGACAGGGAACCCGCCAACGTCGCCGCCCCGGTATTGGTCAGCGCTGTGCCGCCCAGAACCGTGGTGTTGATCGTCAGGGTGCCATCACTGTCGGAATCCGCATTCAGCGTGGTCTGCGCGTTCAGTTCCAGCGTGCCGCCCGAGGCCACGGTGACCCCCGCATCCAGCACCGTGCCCGCTGCGTCCACCGTGAAGGTGCCGCCATTGACGGTGACCAGCCCGGTGATCGTCGCCGCCGTGCCCACATTCGCCTGACCGGCGCTTTGGGTCACGGTGCCGTTGATGTCGGCGTCGATATTGGCATCGGCCGAGGCGGTCACGAGGTTCCCCGTCAGCGCCGCGTTCTGGTTGAACACCGTCGCCGCGGCCAGATCGACGTTTGAGGCCAGCGTGTCCGACAGCGTCAGCGTGCCGGTGTCGATGTTCATCCCACCAGAGACGCTCGACGCTCCGGTGACGGTAGTCAGGTCGCCGCCGCCGTCCTGCACATAGCTGCCGGTGATATCCCCGTTCAGCGTGACGGTGCCGCCGGAATTGTTGACGACCTGACCGCCGATGATCGAGCCGTTGACCACCAGGATATCGGAGTTGATCGCCGTCGTATCGATGGTCAGCGCGGCATCGACCGTCACCGTGCCAGCGCCATTCAAAAGCGCCCCGGTGATCGCGGAGTCGACCGCGACAACGGTTTCCCCGCTGCTTTGGGACCACCCGTTGGTGCCATCGCCATAGGTGCCACCCGACAGGGTGACGGTGCCCGACGTGCCCTGTGTGATGCCGCCGCTTGATCCGCCCGTTACGGTCATGTCGCCGGCCCCGGCGATGTCGAGGCTGTTGTTGATCGCGGAATCGAGCGCAAGGCTTTCGCCGGGGTTCAACAGGGTCAGCGTCCCGGTGATCTCGATCGGGTCGCCCTGGATGGTGTAGCCGTCCGCCTCGATGCTGGCATCGGTCGCCCGCACAGCGCCGAAGCTTTCGTCGACGGTCACCACGCCACCGGTTAGCGCGAAGGTCACGTTGTCGTCTTGCTGGAACCGGCGGACACTATTGGCCGCGTTGGTCCAGTCACTGGTGGTGTTGACGTCCCAAGTGCCGGGAACCGACCCACCGGAGCCGGGGAAGCCGACCACGCCCGGATCCCAGAACAGGTCTTCGGCCTGCGCCACCCCGCCCAGAACCAGCGTCGTCCCCGTGGCAAGGATCACCACCAGTTCGGTGGCGCGGCCCAGCCGGCAATGGCGGGTCAGGCTGCGTTGGCGAATGCCGACAGGACGCAAGTTCACCTTCAGGCCGACCAGATGTGTCATGAATTTTCGTCCTTCCCCAGTGTGACGTGGCGGGACCCCGGGACATGCGCCAAGCCCGGACGGGTCTCACATCCCCCCGGGCATGGCGCCGACATCTCGCTTGGTCCGACCGCCGGCATGCGCATCGCTCATGTCAACTGTCGGCGCAGCGCAGACATTTAGTCAAGTTTGAAGGAAGCGTCGCGGGATCGTGAACGACCCCGGTCGGGGGTTGTGACCCGTTTGTCACAGCAGAAGGTTGCGGCGCCGTCGATGGCTCTATCCTGACGCGAAACAGATAGAGGTTGCAGACTGGGGGCGCGGGTTCTATCCCCGAAGAAGTGTCGGAGGGGGACTTGCCATGACGAGCTTGAAGCGTGTTCTTTTCGCCGGATTGCTGGCCGCTGTCCCGGTGCTTCCGGCCGCGGCGCAAACGCCGGTGGCCAACGGGGCAAGCTTTGGCGACTGGCAGGTGATCTGCGAGGCGCCAGCCATGAACCAGACCGTCTGCGCGATCAAGCAGACGCTGACCTTCCGCGAAACCGGCGCCCTGCTGGGCGAGGTCGTCCTCCGCGAGGTGACGGTAGAGGGCGAACAGCGGACGCTGATGGTGCTGAATACCCCCACGGGGATGTTCCTGCCCATCACCCCGGGCTACCGCATCGACGGCACCGAAGGGACCCTGCCCCTGCAATGGCGCACCTGCAGCGACCGGGCCTGCTCGGCCTCGCGCTTGCTGACAGCGGACGAAACCGCCGCGCTGCGCCGGGGTGTGCGCATGATCATCGGCTACCGCCCGGTGAACCGGGAGGAGGCGGTGCTGTTCAACGTGTCGCTGAAGGGGGTAACGGCGGGTCTGAACGCCCTGACGCAATAGGTGCGACGGCGCTGGTCAGAGGATGCCCTGGTCGCGCCATTCCAGAAGCTGCTGCTTGCTGACCTCGAAATGCATGCTGTCCTCGCGCGAGAAACCGGCACCCCAGACCCAGCCTTCCTCGTGGAAGTAATCCGCGATCAGGATCAGCCCAAGCTGCGTGCGCCCATCGGCGAAGGTGTCGAGATGCCCCTGAATGTTCACATCCAGCGCAAGCCCGAACGCGTGGGTGGAGGCCCGCCCGACCGTGCCGCGGATCTGACGCACGCAAAGCGACCCTGAACTGTCGATCAGGCTGTAAAGATCGGGGTCGGAGTCCTCGATCCGCTGGAACACGCGGCGCAGGCTGTCGATGGCCGGTTGCAGCATGTTCACGCGGATCGGCCCGACCTCCTCCAGCTTCAGCAAGTCCTTCAGCTTGGCGTTGGTCATCGGCTCGCACTGGTCGCTCAGCGCCTCGCGCGGCTTTCCGAACATCTCTTCCAGAAAGGCCGGGGTGGCGACGGTGATGCCGCGGTTGACGTTCTGCCGGTCGGCGATCAGCACCACCTTGGCATAGGCGTCGAGGATCGCGTTCGGTCCCTCTTGCCGAAAGGTGGTGCGGGGCCGGTCGGACGCGGGCGGCGAAGCGCGGCTCTCCTCAAGACTGCGCAGCCGGTTTTCAAGCTCTTCGGTGCGGTCTTGCAGGGCATCGATCTGGAAGCGCAGGCGCTCCAGCTCGATCCGCGCGGCGCTGTCCACACCTGCGCCGCCGCCCACGGGCAACGACAGTTTCGGCAGAAACAGCAAAGCAAGAAGAGTGGCGGCGATCACAACGATCGCGCCTATGATCCACGGGACGGCCCGCATATGGGCGGTTTCGGCCATATCCCTCAAACGACATCCACGACTATGGCGGATATATTGTCGGTGCCCCCGCCTTCAAGGGCGCGTGAGACCAGCTTCTCGGCGACCGTCTCCATCGGTTCGGCGCGCAAGACGGCGGCAAGGTCGGCAAGGCCCAGATGCTTGGTCAGCCCGTCCGAGCACAGAAGGAACCGGTCGCCCGGGCGCACATCGCCGCGGATCTTGTCCAGCTCCAGCGGGTCGCCGACGCCCACGGCGCGGGTGATGACATTCGACTCCGGGTGCCGTTCGGCCTCTTCCCACGTCATCGCGCCGGACAGGACCAGATCGGCCAGAACCGAATGGTCGTGGGTCAGCATGTCAAGTTCGCCATCGCGCAGACAGTAAAGCCGACTGTCCCCCGCCCAGAACGCCGCGAAATGATCGTCGGTCAGGATCAGCGCCACAACCGTGGCCCCGATCACGCCGCGGGCACTGCGTTCGCTTTCGGCCAGGATCTGGGCATGGGCGTCATGGATCGCCCCGCGCAGGGCCCGCATCATTTCCTTGGGCCCCATATCAGGCGGAAGGGCGGCCACCGCCGCGGTCACCGTCTGGCTGGCGAAATCGCCAGCCTCATGCCCCCCCATTCCGTCGGACACGACCCAGATACGGTGGTCGGGCAGCGAGAGGATGCTGTCCTCGTTGATCTTGCGCACGCGTCCCGTATGGGTGACCGCGCTGTGCCTGAAGATCGTCAAGCTGTTCTCCCTGTAGGCATAGACACCGTCCATCGCGCGTCCTCCGGATCGAACAGGGCTGCCATGTCGTCGTCTTCGGGCAGTCCCGGCATGGTCATCAGACGCCGCCCCGGCCCGAAAATGCAGGACCACAGGCTGAGCGGCGCCCCCTCCTGCGTCAAGGTTAGGGTCCCGGCAAGCGCCCGGGCAAGCCCGCCGGCATCGGGCGCCTCACATAGAATCGCCGACCCTGACATTGCTGCAACACTGTGACCGGGCACCTCTGGCGCGGGAACGACCTGCAACCGTGCAGCGAGTGCGGCGCTGTCGGTGCTGTCTTCAAGCGCATGGAGAGCGGCCTCCTCCAGCGCCGTGAAACAGGCATCAGAGGCAAGGTGCACCGAAACCGATGTGGCCGCCGGCATGGCGGGCAGGCGCGCGGCCAGCGTCAGGGGGAACTGCCGCCCGACCCGGTCGACCGAGGGCATCGTCACGCCAAGGAACGGATCGTCGTCCAGAAGCCCCGCGGGCAGGGTGAAGCGCCAGATCGGGGCGGACATGTAGCACGCCGTCCACCGCTCCCCCAGCCGGTCACGGGCCGTGGCCATCGCCGATTGCAGCCACCCGTCCCAGCCCCGGGTGAACCCCGGGTCCAGACCGATCCTAAGAAAATCCCCCATCGCGGGGATCTTGCCATAGGCGCCGAACTCCACCGTCATCAGAAGCTCTGCGGGCAGCTGAAGCGGGTCAGGCTCGGCAGGGCGAAGGGGTTGGACAACGACCCCGCCTGAATCTCGAAGATCGCGATCCGCCCGCCGACATTGAAGGTCACCCGCGTGCGGTCCGCCGCGTTCGTGGGCCGCACCGCCGCCGCGTCGAGGATGCGGAACAGCGCCCATGACCCATCGCGCCGAAGCTCGTTGACCGAGTTGCGCTTGGGCCGCCGGAACTCCACCTGGCTCAGACCGACCGCGCCGGGCCATGTGATCGCAAGGGGACGCGGATCGGCGCGCTGGCTGAATTCCACCTTCTGGCCGTCGATTTCCCATGTCACGCTGCGGGCATCGGGGTCCAGCGCCTGCGGCGTCACCTGAAACCGGATCTGCGGCAACTGGCTGCCGGTGAAGAACGCGTCGCGGATGGCCGCAGCGTGCTGCATCTGCACCAGCACGTTTTGCGATATCCCCAGATCGCCGCCGTTGACCTCTTTCCAGGACCACGGATTGGTGGCGGTGTTGACATATTGCGCCAGCGTCTGGGTGAAGAAGCTGTCGATCAGCCCCTGCGGGCCAAAGAGCCGCCCGAAATCCTGCATCGGCGCCTCGGTCCGCGCGCCGCGCTTGAACGGATAGGTATTGCCGGTGACCTGCAGGCAGGTGGGCAGAACCTCTGCCTGCCACTTGGCGCTGATCGCCGCGCGGGTCCCCCCCACGGTGACATCGGTCGACCCCACCGCGATCTGCGCCGCCCAGCGCTTCATCGGCCCTTCCAGCCGCCCGGCAGCGGCGCGGAAATTGACCAATGCGGCACTGCTGGCGCCCAGATCCGACACGCCGCCCGCGATGCTCATCCGGTTGAGATCGTCATAGACCGAGGCCAGAAGCGAAATCAGACTGTCGAGTTCGGAGGGCTGACCATCCTGGCTTGAGACAAGCTCATCCAGCCACTTGAATTCGTTCTGGACATAGGTGCCCGGGGGCGGCGGCAGGCCATCGGGCCCCGGCGGGCGGGTCTTCTGCACCTCTTCAAGGAAGATACGGCTGTTTGTGCCGAGCCGGTAAAACACCTCGCGCCCCGCAACCTTGCCCGCGGCCCCGACGACCTTGCCGGCCTTGCCCGGCGCCTTTTTCGGCGGGCCGCCCTTGGCCGCGCTGTCGCCGTCCTCCAGCGGTTCGGCCAGCCGGGTTTCGAAATGTACCGCCGTCAGGATGTTGGCGATCGGCGATGCCGGTCCGGAAAGGATCTGCGTCACCTCTACCGCGCGCGACAGATCCTTGATCGGGATGATGTCGATATCGCCCAGCAACTGGTCATAGGCCAGCACATAGTCGGTATAGTAGAGGTCCAGCACATCGCGGCTGAGCGCGATCAGCGTCTGGTCGCTCTGCTGGTCCTCGACACTGGCGCCCAGAACCCAGCTTTCGCCCTGCACCCGGGCCGCGACATTCACCGCCTCGGTCAGGAAAACCTCGTTGAAGCCGCGCCGGGTGAAGATGCCCTCGACCCCCTCGTTCAGCTTCGCGCCCGAGGGGCGGGTCATCGCGCTGGCCAGTTTCGGCCCACCGATATCGGTCAGCCGGAAATCGGGCAGCGCCTTTGCCGCGTCGCTTTGGATGATGCCGCTATAGACACGCTCTGCCAGCGGCATCCGGGTCAGCACGTCCTGCACCTGCGCCACAAGGTCGGCGTTCAACTCGATCCGCTCCATCGGTTGGGCCAGCAGCGCCGCAAGATGACGGTTCAGCGCCTCCCGCTCGCCTTCCAGCGAGGCGCCGGGGAAGCTGGTCAGCCAGTCATCGGCCAGCCACGCGGCGACATAGTCGCGGTCCATCGGCCCCAACTGGCCCAGCATCAGATAGGTCTTCAGCGCGTCGTACAGGAAATCGGGCTCGTTTATGCTGCGGCTCATCTGCTCTTCCAGCCGCAGGATGATGCGCGGCAGGAAATGCTGGTTCAGCGCCGCGCGATAGGATTGCCGCGCGTGGTTGCCGATCCGGTCCCCTTGATACAGCCCCCAGCCAAGGCCCGTGGGGCGCGCGGAGTCGCTGTCTTGCCCGGGGAAACCGGCCGCGATGTTCAGCGCTGGCACCACCTGAATGATGTCGCTGTCGGATATCGGGCTGGGCGGCACGCCCGCGCCGGTGCAACCGGCCGCCGTCGCAAGCTGCACGGCCTCGGGCGATTCATCGGACTGCGCGGCCCCGGCGCCCCGCACCGCGGGCACGCCCTCAATGCAATAGCGATAGGCGGCGATCTGGGTCAGCGTCTCGGCCGCCAGCGCCCGGTTGCCCAGATAGCTGCGCGTCCACATCGCGCCCAGCCCCAGCGTCACCAGAACCGCGGCGGCAATGGCCAGCCGCTTGCTCCACCGATAGCGGCGTTCGACCTTGTCATCGGCACTGACCAGCCCCGCCTCGCCGAAGATGACATCGGTAAAAAGGTCCGTCAGGAAATAGGACAGCCCCGTGCCCCGCCCCGAACCGATGGCCTGCCGCCCGATCCCGAAGGTGCGCGCCATGCCCATCATAAGCCGGTCGATGGGCGTGCCTTCCTGCGTGCCCGAGGTGAAATAGACTCCGCGCAGAAGCTGTTTGTGTTCATAGCTGTTGTCCTGGAACAGCTCTGACAGGAATTCCTCTGCCACCGGTTTCAGCGAGGCGACCTGAGAGGGGAAGGAGGCGATCAGCGCCCGGCGCTGGGGGTCCTGCTCCTCCTGCATGCGCATCAGGACCTGTTCGTTCAGGCGGTTCAACAGCGCGTCGAATTCCGGCTCCAGCGCCTGCCAGACCGGGGTCTTGTCGCGGCCCTTGGGCAGGGGCAGCGTCACGCCCCAGACCTGCGCCAGCCCCTCCTTGCCGAGCCGGTCGAAAAATTCGGCAAAGCCCGCCACAAGGTCGGCCTTGGTGAACAGCACATAGACCGGGAACCGCACGCCAAGCTGGCTGCGCAGTTCATGCAGGCGGCGGCGCACGGCCTGAGCATGGGCCTTGCGCGTGATCTCGTCCTGGTTGGACAGATCCGACAGGCTGATCGCCACCAGCGCGCCGTTGATCGGCTGGCGCTGGCGCTGGCGTTTCAGCATCTTCAAAAAGCCCTGCCACGCGGCGTTGTCGGCCTCGGCATCGCTGTCCTGCGTGGTATAGCGCCCGGCGGTGTCGATGATCACCGCCTCATCCGTGAACCACCAGTCGCAATTGCGCGTACCGCCGACACCGGCCAGCGCGGCCTTGCCGAATTCATCCTCCAGCGGGAAGTTCAGCTTTGAATTGGCAATCGCGGTGGTCTTGCCCGCGCCAGGCGGGCCGATGATCACGTACCACGGCAGATCGTACAGCCGCTTGCGCCCGCCCTTGGCCCCGCGCAGGGTTTTCAACGCGCGGCGCAGCTTGTCGCGCATCTCCACGATTTCTTCCTGAACATGGGCGTCGTCCAGCGCGGCGTCCTCGGCCTCGTGGGTGATTTCCTCGGCGATCTTCTCCTCGCGCTTGCGCCCGGTCAGCAGAACGATCAGGATCACGATCAGGGTGATCAGCCACAGCACCGCCAGCCCGATCAGCCGTCCCATCACGGTGTCGAAGGGCCGGGCCTCTCCAATCGCCAAGAGCGGGCCGACCAGCCATATCCCCAGCGAGAAGATCAGTGCCACGATGATCAGGATCCCGATCGTCGAGGTCACCGCGTTCCAGACGGCCTTCATCAGTCAAGCCCTCCCTGCTGCACGCCCTCGCGCAGGAGAATGATCTCGATCCGCCGGTTCTGGGCCTTGCCCGCCGCCGTGTCGTTGGTGGCGATCGGTTCGCTGTCCGACCGGCCCTCGGCGCTCAGCCGCGAGGGGTCGTCCACCATGCCCGCCAGTTTCTTGCGCACCCGTTCGGCACGGGCCAGCGACAGCGCCATGTTGTCGGGATAGCGCGCGGTCCGGATCGGGTCGCTATCGGAATGCCCCGCGATCAGGACCGGGCCGGTGGTGCTTTCGTTCAGCGCCCGGGCCACGGCCTCCAGCGGCTTTTCGAATTGCGGCTGCAACCGGTCGGACCCGGGCGCGAACATGTTCGCCCCGTTCAGCCGGACCGTGATGGTATTGCTGTCCTGAAAGGTGGTGACCAGCCCCGCCTCCACGGCCTCTTGCAGAAAGCCGGTGACCTGTTCCAGTTGCCGGGTGTCTTCCTTGACCACGGGGGGCGGCAAGGCCACCGGGGCCGGCCGGTCCAGCTTGGCCACACCCGGCGGGTCAAGCACGGCAAGCTGCCCGGCGATCCCTTGCGTGGACAGCCCCAGGATATAGCTGAGCGCCAGGAACGCGCACAGCAGCACGGCGCTGAGCACGCCCGTCGCAATCCAGACCGGCTTCCACGCCGAAAGCGGCCGATGGGGTCGTTTCACCCCTTCCCAATGGGGGGACAAATCCTGCGGCGGGTGCCCGCGCTGCCCGGAAATGATGCGGTAGAGCCCCAGCAGGATCTCGGCATGGCGGTCGCGGCCGCCCTCTTCCACCCTCAACCGGCCCTCGAACCCGAGCGACAGGCAGGTATACAGGAATTCCAGCAGTTCGATATTGTTCGCCGGGTCCTGTTCCAGCCGGGCCAGCAGGTCGTAGAACCGGTCGCCGCCCACGGTTTCGCGGTGGAAGGTCGCCACCATGCTTTGTTGCGCCCAACTGGACTCTGCCGCCCAGGGCGTGTTCAGCACGATATCGTCGATGGTCGCGCACAGGGCATATCGCGCCACGCGCGCCTTTTGCTGGTCGATGCCCGCCTGCAGGGCGCGGCTTTCGAACGCCCGGATTTCCGCCACGACGGAACGGCGCAACTCATCCGGGTTGGGATGCTGGGCGCGGTTGCGCACCCGGCCGATCAGCGCAAACAGGTTCGCCGCCGCCGCGTTCAACGCATTCGGGCCGGTCATCGCGGCGCCAAGTTCGGCCAGGGTGCCGGTGCTGGCGTCCTGCCGCGGGGCCGGCGGGGTGGTGTTCGGCAGCGGTTTGGGCGGGCCGGGCTGGGGGGCCAGAACCGGCCGCCGCCCGGCGGGGTTGGGACGGATCACCGTGCGTTCGTTGTCGTCTGGTTCGGCGAACGGATCGTCGTCAACCATGGAACCGTCTCCCTGTGTTGCGCATGCCGTCCCGGCCTAGCCCTGACGGATCGCCCAAAGCTCCATCTTCAGCCCGGGATATTCCCCCGAGACATGAACCGCGATCCCGCCCGAGGTGGTCATCTTCCCCCAATAGGGGCTGTTCGCATCAAGCTGGAAATAGACATTGCCCGCGGCATAGGGGATCTGGCGCGGCGCGACCGGCAGCGGGGTCAGTTCGATCCCCGGCAGGGCAGAGTTCACCAATGTCCGGATCTCCTCCACCGGGCCGATCTTGGCATGGCCGGAGAAATGGCGGCGCACGGTTTCCTCGGCCATGTCGGCACTGACCGACAGAACGAAGCTGGCATTGCCGATCAGCTTGCGGTCGGCGATCAGCCCCACCGAGATCCCGTATTTCCGCGGGTCGAGCGGGATCGACACCGCCGCGGTTTCCAGAACCGCCGACAGATAGGTCCGCAGCTCCCGGATCGGGGGGCCGAAACAACCGGTCAGGTCGTGATGCTGATAGGCAAGGAATTGCGGCGGGTGCCGTTCGGCGGCCATGAAGCTGGCCAGCTCCCCGGTCAGGCGCAGCAATTCGGTATAAAGCCGTTCGGGATGCAGGTTTTCAAGTTGCGTGAAATGGCGCACCATCGGCAGCGCCCGGTTGATCACTTGAAGCAGCAGGAAGTCCTGGATCTCGGCCGTGCCCTTGACCGCACCCGATTGCGTCAGCCGTCCGGCCAGCGCCGTCATCCGGTGGGTCAAAAGCCCCTCAAGCTCCGTCAACAGCCCCGACAGAACGGTCGAGGCGCGCACATCCATCACCGAGGGGATGAAGCCGGAATCGAGCACGATTTCCTGGTCCGGGCGAACCTCGATGATCTTGGCGATTGGGATCACCAGACGGTCGGCCAGATCGTCGACCGCCAGCGCGAATTGCAGCCGCATCTTGCCCACCGCCAGCGTAACGGGCGTACGCGCGGTGCCCATCGTGTCGGTGACTTCCTGCTCGCCGGGGCGCAGGCGGGCGGCGGACAACTCTGCCCCCGAAAGGTCGACCTCCATCGCGCCCTGCCGCCGCGCAGGCACCGACAGGTAGACGACGCAATCCTTGATCGTTGCGGGCACGTCCAGCGCGGGCGGGTGATCCTCCGCATCGGGGACGCGGAACACGGTGCCGTCCTGCGTGAGCCCGGCGCAGGATTTCACCGCGAACTGCCCGATCTTCAGCGCGTCGCGGTCGATCTCGAACGCGCTGACACCCCAGGCATAGGGCGTCAGACGGTGCGCCAGCCCCGCGACCAGCGCACCGGTATGGCGATCCTGCTGCTGAAAGTGTTGCGGCTGCAGGAACAGCCCCTCGGTCCAGAGTACCTTGCTGTCCCACGACATCGTCTAGCGCCTGCCTCCGTTTCGGGCCTCGGCCTTCAGCCGCTGCAACTGCGCCTGATAGGCCCGGGCGAATTCCCTTGCGAACAGCTCCTGGAAATCGGTCTCGGCCTGCTGGGCGATATCGGCGTAAAGCTGTTCATAGGCTTCCCAGTAGCGCGCCTTGCGGCCCTTGAACATCGCGCCGATGCCGCCGGGATCGGTGATCTTGGTCTCAAGCTGCTCCGGCGACAGCTGGGCCAGCACGCCTTTCAGCGCGGCCTCCATCCCCGTCACCATCGCGATCTGGTGCGCCTTGATATCGTCCAGCGCCTCGTTCGCCGCATCCTCGGGCGGCTGGAACCCGCGGGAGGGTTTGAGCATCCCCTCCATCGCCATGTCCGGGGTCATCGAGAATTTCAGCGGGCTGTTGCCCTGCGCCGCGATCATCGTCGTCTCGATCCGGAACTCCGATTTCAGGGCGCTGCGCGCCAGCAGCACGTCGCGCACCCCTTCCACGAAGATGCGGAAGATACGGCCGACACGGGCCATGACCACGGATTCGTCCTCGGGCGCGACCGCCAGTTCCGGCATGTCGGCGGCAACAAGGAACGTCTCCATCAACGACCCACCGGTCATTTGCGTGGCCCCGGTCACCGGCAGGGAGTGTGAGCCGGGCGCGGTCATGTCCGCATGGCCGGGCCAGTCGCCGGGCGTGGGGGGCTGCGTCGACTGCGGCGGCCGCGTCACCGCCCCGGGGTCGAGAAGATTGTCCCAGTCATCGGGGATTTGCGGCGCCTGCGGCTGTGGCGGGCGGAAGGCATCGCTGGTGGCGGGGTTGTGCTGCGACATCGCCGGGCCGTCCGGCATCGCCGACGGGCCCAGCAGGTCATCGGCATCAAGCGGCGGCAACAGGCCGTCAGCACCGGCACCCGCGTCGTCCAGACCGGGGCGCGTGACGCTGCCATGGCCTTTCGGCGACCGGCTTTCGCCCAGCAGATCGTCAAGGAAATCGCCATTGTCCTGGGTGTCGCTCGGCCCCGCGATGCCCCCGAAGGGATCGACCTTGCCCGGGGACACCTGGGTTTCGCCAAGCGGGGGCAGGTCGCCCGGGCCGGGCGCAGCCTCGGACGCCAGATCGACCACCAGTTCATAGCTGCCGATGCACAGGATATCCCCGTCGTTCAGCGGTGTCGGCGTCAGGCCAAGAGGCACCTTGCCATAGTTCAGGAAGGTTCCGTTGGTGGAAAAGTCGATGACCACGACATTGCCGTTCTGGTCCTCGATGGTGCAGTGGTTCTTGGACACGACCTTGTCGGGGTCGGGCAGGACAAGATCGTTGTCTTCTCCTCGCCCGATGGTCATCGATTTACCGACCATCGGCACCGGACGGGCGTCGCCGGGCATGGTCCCCGTGGACTGGAACTTAACAACTACGGACATTCAGTATCAGCCACCTGTAATGACAGTGGGGGCGCCCATGATGATCGTGCCCCCCATGGAACACATATCGCCCATGCGCGCGGCCGGGAGTTTCTGGATCATGACCGTCATGGAGCCCCTGACGATCGGGTGCGGAAAAGGCGGCGGGGGCGGCGGCACGAACATCGACATGTCCGTCACACGCGCGGCCGGCAGATTGCACACCAGGACGGTCACGGCACATGGCGGCAGGATCGGCATCGGCGCGCCCTTGGTACAGGGGCCGGTATGCGGGTCGGTCATTCTTGCCTGGGGTGGCATGTCTCAGCCCTCCGCCGTCGTTGTTGCGCCCTTCGGCTTACCATTGCCGCCACGCGCAATGTCAAGGGCGCGGTCGATCAGAACGTCGGCCGCCTCGGGGATCGGCAGCCCGAGTTTCTGCAAAGCCATGATATTCATCCCGAAGGCCGCCGCCGCGGCACCGCCCGGCGGCGCCGACATCTCTTTCATTTCGCCCGGTCCAAGCGTGCCATCGGCATAAAGCGCCGTCATCGCGCACAGCGTCAGGTCGTCATCGGTATCGGCGGCGTCCAGCGCCTGCTTGACCGCGGCCTGGGTTTCATCGCCCGGGCGGCGCACCCAGTGTTCGGCGGTGCTCAGCGTCAGGGGCACCTCGGCCGCATCGGGGCCGATGATGTCGCGCCCGGCCAGACAGGCCCACCAGACCCGTTCCCGCCCCGGAAGCGCCACGGACATCAGCCGTAGCATCTCCACGAAGGCGCCGGCCTTTTCCAGTTCCGCCAGAACGGCCGGCACGCCGGCACTGGCCGGCAGCTCCGTCTTGGTCTGCAGCTTGGTGTTGGCCGCTGCAAGCAGCCGCATCGCGGGCTGGTCGGGGATCTTCTTGAGATTGGCAAACCGGTCTGACATATGCCCCGCCTCAGTTGATCAGCGTCATGCCGCCCTTGAGGATCAGGAGCGCATCGCCCTTGACCGTACTCATGGGTGCCTTGGCTTCCAGCATCGCGGTGCCCTCGATCTTGACCATAATCCCCTTGATAGTGATGCCCGTCGGGTCGATCTTGATCGAGTTGCCCATGCATTTCAGCTCGATGGATTGCATCGCCTCCTGGTTGATCTTGCCCAGGCTCGTCTTCAGGCTGAAATCGCCCATCTTCATTGTGCGCGTCTCATTGCCCATGCCCAGCACGACCGTCAGGTCGCCCATGTCGATATCTTCCTTGACGCTGCCCATGGACACCTTGCGGGTCACATCGCCTTCCTCGACCGTCCATTTCACGTCGCTCTTGATCGTCTCGGTCTGCTTGCCCTGCGAGACCTTCAGCGTCTGATCGCCCTGCGCCACCGTATGGCGGTGATTGCCTGTCTTTACCAGTTCGGTCAGGTTGTGCTGGACGGTGAGGGACATGTCGCCCTTGTCCTTCTTCTCCAGCCCGACGGTGATGGTGGCGTCGTTCTTGACGATCTGCTGATAGTCCTTTTCCGACTGAAAGCGGACAAGCTCCTCGCCCTTCTTGTCCTCGAACATCAACTCGTTGAATCCGCCGCCACCTTTCGACGAATTCGTCTTGATCCCCTGCTGGGTCTTGTTGGCGTCCAGCCCGTAGGGCGGCATCGTGTCGGCATTGTAGAGCATCCCCACGACCAGCGGCCGGTCCGGATCGCCCTCCTCGAACTGCACCACGACCTCCTGCCCGATCCGGGGGATGTGGATCATGCCCCAGTTCTTGCCCGACCACGGCGTCATGTGCCGGACCCAGCAGGTCGACGTCTCGTCGGAACCGCCCAGCCGGTCCCAGTGGAACTGGATGCGGATGCGGCCGTACTGGTCGGTGTGGATCTCCTCGCCCGAGGGGCCGGTGACGATGGCGGTTTGCACGCCGGCGATAATCGGGCACGGCGTCGTCTGCGGATGGCGATACTGCACGTCCTTCGGGAGCGCCTTCATCTGCACGTCGACATAGTCTTCCTCGGGGTCCATGCCCTCGCGCCGGATGCGGCGGCCCTCTCCGATCGCGCTGTCATAGGTCGGGTCGACCGCGCGAGAGGCGATGGCCATATGGGTCAGGCCGATCACGATGAACTCATCACTTTTCGCGGTACGGTCGTGGCGGTCGATCTTCAGCGTACCGCCGCAGGTCACCGTGGCAACATTGGTGGCACCGACGAAGGTCCGGTGTTCCCATGCCCGGCCTTCGATCTTGATCTTGGCATACCGGTCACCATCGCCGGTTTCGCGGTAAAGACCGGGATAGTCGTAGACTTCCTTGTCCTTGAAGCTGTGCTTGCCCTTGGGCAGTGTCTTGGCCGCGGTCAGGTCGGCCTTGGGTTTCTCGAAATCATAGTCGCGCAGTGTGACCTTGCCCGAGGGGGCGAATTCCATCTCTTGCCAGGCATAGACGTGGTCGGACTGGATGTTCACGCCGACATCCTTGAATTCCAGCGGCAGCGTCGCCGGGATGGGGCTGTGCGCCGCGGCCCCGTCGGCCAGAACCATGGTCGTCGTGCTGCCCTCGTGTTCGAAGAAGTAATAGATGCCTTCTTCCTCCATCAGGCGGCTGACGAAGTCGAGATCGGTTTCCCGGTACTGCACGCAGATCACCCGGGTGCGAAAGCTCTCGCTCGTGCTGTCGCGCAACTGGCTTGAAAACCCGTATTCGCCGATGATCTCGGTGATGATGTCCATCGCCGTCTTGTCCTGGAAGATCCGGCATTCCATCGTCCGGCTCAGGAACCACAGCCAGGGCCGCACCTCCAGCGTGTAAAGCGCGTTGCCCTTGTGGCTGCCCAGCGCCTCGGCGGTGATGACATGGCCGGAAAACTGCTTCCCCGGACCTTCGGAGCGGTGCAGCGTGACGCCGATCGCCGTCCCGACAAGGTCTTCCAGCTTCACCGCCTTGTCGGGATGCACGAAATCGACCTGCAAGGCGCTGAGCGTGCTGAACCCTTCCACCATCCGCAGCGCCACAGGCAGCGCATCCTTGCCAAGGGCGCTTGTCATGGTCATCGGTTGCGTCACGTCGGGCATGGGCCGCTCCTTGTCATGGGCGCAGGCCGGGCCGGGCGGCCGGGCCTGCGGTCGTTTCCGGCCCTACGCCGCGTCGAAGGCGTAGGTGAAGGTACCGTCCGTGACGTCGATGGCCACTTGCTGCACCTCCTCGCCCGCGATCATCCGCATCAGGAATTCGCGGCTGATATCGGGCAGCATGGTGTTGGTCACGATGGCGTCGATCATACGGCCCCCGGACTCCAATTCCTGACAGCGCGACACGATGGTGTCCACCACCGCGTCGGAATAGGCAAAGGGCACCTTGTGCGTGGCCTCCACCCGCTTCTTGATCTTGCCAAGCTGCAACCTGGTGATCGCGCCCAGAATTTCCGGGCTGAGCGGATAGTAGGGGATCGTGACAAGCCGGCCAAGCAGGGCCGCGGGAAAGACCTTAAGCAAAGGTTCACGCAGGGCCTTGGCGATGCCCTCCGGCTCTGGCATCAGGTCGGGGTCGGCGCACATGTCCATGATCAGGTCCGACCCGACATTCGAGGTCAGCAGGATCAGCGTGTTCTTGAAGTCGATCACCCGGCCCTCGCCATCTTCCATCGTGCCCTTGTCGAACACCTGGAAGAACAGCTCGTGCACGTCGGGATGCGCCTTTTCCACCTCGTCCAGCAGCACCACCGAGTAGGGCTTGCGCCGCACCGCTTCGGTCAGCACACCGCCCTCGCCATAGCCGACATAGCCCGGCGGCGCGCCCTTCAGGCTGCTGACCGTGTGCGCCTCCTGATACTCGCTCATATTGATGGTGATGACGTTCTGTTCGCCCCCATACAGAACCTCGGCCAGGGCGAGCGCCGTTTCCGTCTTGCCCACGCCGGATGTCCCGGCCAGCATGAACACCCCGATGGGCTTGTTGGGGTTGTCGAGGCCTGCGCGGCTGGTCTGGATCCGCTTGGCGATCATCTGCATGGCATGGTCCTGCCCGATCACCCGCTGGGCCAGATGCTGTTCCAGATCCAGCACGGTCTGCAATTCGTTGCGGACCATGCGCCCCACCGGAATGCCCGTCCAGTCCCCCACGACGCTGGCCACAGCCTGCGCATCGACGATGGGCAGGATCAGCGGGTCTTCGTCCTGAATCTCTGCCAGTTCCGCATTCTTGGCGCGCAAGGCGGCCAGGGCCTCGGCCCGCTCCTCCGCCGTCATGGGAGAGGCTTCGGCGGCTTCCTCGCCTTCCGCTTCTTCGCTGTCCACCGGGGCGCCGCCCTCGCGCAGCTTGGCGCGCAGGTCGAGGATTTCCGTGACGATGTCCTTTTCGCGGCCCCAGCGCGCCTCCAACGCGTCCAGTCGCGCCTGTTCCTTTTCCAGCGCCTCGCCGATCTCTGCCCGCCGCGCGGTCACGTCCTGCCCGGCGCTTTCGTCGCGGGCGATGATCTCCAGTTCGGTATTGTACGCGTCGATCCGTTTGCGGGCATCGTCGACCTCGGCCGGCACGGCGTGCTGGCTGACGGCAACGCGCGCGCAGGCGGTATCCAGCACGCTGACCGACTTGTCCGGCAACTGCCGCGCGGGGATATAGCGCGCCGACAGGTTCACCGCCGATTCCAAACCCTCGTCCAGCACCTGCACCTTGTGGTGCCCTTCAAGGCTGGACGCGATACCCCGCATCATCAACAGCGCCTTGTCGAGGGCCGGTTCCTCCACCTGCACCACCTGGAAGCGGCGGGTCAGGGCCGGGTCCTTCTCGATATGCTTCTTGTATTCGGCCCAGGTGGTGGCGCCGATGGTCCTGAGCGTGCCGCGCGCCAGCGCCGGTTTCAGCAGGTTCGCCGCATCGCCCGTGCCCGCCGCGCCACCGGCCCCCACCAGCGTATGGGTCTCATCCACGAACATCACGATGGGCACGGGGCTGGCCTGCACCTCCTCGATCACCTGCCGCAGGCGGTTCTCGAACTCCCCCTTCATCGACGCGCCAGCCTGCAAAAGACCGACATCCAGCGACAACAGCCGCGCGTCCTTGAGCGAGGGCGGGACGTCGCCGCGCGCGATGCGCATCGCGAACCCTTCTACCACCGCGGTCTTGCCGACCCCGGCCTCCCCGGTCAGGATCGGGTTGTTCTGCCGCCGCCGCATCAGGATATCGACGATCTGCCGGATTTCCGCGTCGCGCCCGACGATATGGTCAATCTTGCCGTCGCGGGCCTGCTGGGTCATGTCGGTGCAGAACTGCTTCAGCGCCTCCTGCTTGCCCAGTTGCGCCGAGGGCATCGCCCCGCTGTCCGCCCCCGGTTCGGTCCCGAGGGAAGAGCCGTCCTGCGCCCGCAGGCTGTCCTCGGGCGAGCCGCCCGTGATGTCGGCGAAATTCTCGATCAGGTCGTCGACCTTGATCTTGGCGAACTCCCGGCTGATCCCGATCAGGATGTTGCGCAGCGCGGGCGTCTTCATCATGCCGATGACCAGATGCCCGGTGCGCACATGGCTGGTGTTGAACTGGAGCGAGCCGTAAAGCCACGCCCATTGCACCGCGTCCTCGATATGTTCGGACAGATCGCTGATCGCGGTGGCGCCGCGGGGCAGCTTGTCCAGCGCGGCGGTCATGTCTTTCGCCAGCACCGAGGGGTCCAGCTTGTAATGCTCCATGATGCGGTGCATGTCGCTGTCCGGCTGCTGCACGATCTGGAACAGCCAGTGAACCAACTCGACGTAAGGGTTCTGCCGCAACTTGCAGAACACCGTAGCCTCGTCGATGGCCTTGTAGCCCAGACTGTTGAGCTTGCCGAAAAGCGAGACCCGGCTGATTTCCGACATGACGATCCTCCTTTAGGTCAAGGCCGCGGCGCCGTGATGCGCCGCCAGCCGCTGGTCTTCGGGCGGTGTCAGGATCAGATCCCCGGCATCCCCTTTATCATGGCGCCGCCCAAGCCAGCTTGTCTGGCCCAGCCGCGTCTGTCCGCCAAGGCGGGCCGCGGGAACCTCGTCCCCGCGCAGCACGAGATTGACGTCGAAATCCAGAACCGGGCCAGCATAGTTGCGCACCAGCGCGGTCAGCCGATCAAGGGCGGCACTGCCCGGCAGAAGGCGCTCATACGCCGCGCGGCTCAGCGGTCCGATCCTGATCCGTATCTTGGAACTGCGCGACCACACCCGGCGGCCCACAACGGTGCGCTGGCCCAGCGCCGCCTCACCCAGTTGCCAGCGGTCGTCAGGCTCCAGCGGCAGCCAGCAACCGACGAACTCCTCCACCGCCACGGGGGCAGAGAAGAACGCCGACAGCACCTGTGTCAGCCCCTCGGCATTCTTTGGGCCCTGCGCCATCAGCCCCGCGAAATAGCGCTTGGCCAGATCGGGCATCGCGTCGCGATCCTGCATCCGCCGCTCGGCCACCCCGGCGATCGCGGCCACCCGCCGCTCGAAACTCCGCCCCCGCCCACGGTCGAGCCCCGGTGCGGGCTGCACATCGGCCCAGGCCCGGTAGAACAGGCTCAGCATCCGGTGGGTGATCATGTCGGTGAAGGCCACCAGCGTCTTGTCGCGGTGGTTCTTGGCCCGGTCGCGGGCATATTCGGTCAGGTGCAGGGGCATGGGCCCGTGCGGCCCCCAGAACCCGAAGAACAGGTTCCGCAACTCGGCCGGCTTGCCGTCCTTTTCGGGGGTAAAGCCCGAAATGGTCGTGCGCGGAAACGCAAGTTCGGGGTCCTGGCCCAGGCGCACGCGGTCCTGCGCCGGCAGCCTTGTCCGCCCGAGCGCCCGGCCCTTTTGCAGTTCCGCCTCCAGAAGCCTGAGCGCAAACAGGATGTGATAACTCTCCGGGGAGGCCCTGAATCGCGCGTAATGCGTCAGATCAGGCGCGCTTTCCCCGCCCTCGGACGCCATCGGGCCACTTCTCCCCTTGTTTCGGTACACAACACCGTTTCGGTGAAACTGTTCATGGTGACATATTTCGCGAAGAACCGTTCCAGCACGGCGCCCAGCAGATACACGCTGGAGCCTTCGAAGAACGCCTCGTCGCAGGTCACCTCGATTTCCAGCCCGCGCACGGCGGTCGACAGCACCTCGTCGGCCAGCCTGCGGACCTTGGGATGCGCCTTCACGCTGGTGATGCCCTCAAGCTGCTTTTCGATGGTCCGGTCGCCCGCGGGTGCGTGAACCCCGATCAACTCGCGCAGGGCATCGGCCGCCTGCCCGCCCGCGGTATCGACCAGCGACAGATAGTTCAGGCTGAGTTGCGAGATCAGCCGCCAAGCCGTGTCGCCATCGGCCACGCCCGGGCGCGGCTTGGTCGGCGGAATGGGCGTCGCGATCTGCGACACCGGCCCGCCATCGGCAAGCTGAAACACCCCGACACCGCCGGTCGACAGCAACAGCGGCAGGTCGCGATTGGTCACCAGCGCGCGCACCGCCAACTGCACCAGCCCCGCCGGATAGGGGGCCTGCGCCGCATCGACAAGGTCGAGATAGAGTTCCGCCCCCAGGTAATCCGCCCGCGGCCCGCGCTGCTTTTCCTTCTGGGTGCGCTGGCGCATCCGGCGGCGCTGCGTGTAATAGGCTGGCCCCGAGCGGGCGAGCGGGGTGAATTCCCGCTCTGCGAAGAAGGGCAGGAAATCGATGTCGTCCTCGCCCTCGGCGCTGATCCCGGTGACCGAGGTGATCGCGTAGATTTCATAGTCCAGCGGCGCGGTGCGGTCGACGATGACATGCTGTTCCACATCCCGGACAGAGATCGGAACCCGGTCGCAGCGGCGGTCGTACAGGTTGATCGCGGGCGTGCAATGCAGTGCGAAATTCTCCGGCTGGATCGAGTCGCGGATCGAAGCATTGCCGTCGCGCAGCAGGACATAAAGATCGACCGTGTCACCTTCCGCCCGGCCAAGCGCGGGGGCAAGGCCCGTCAGATCGACAAAGCGATAGCGTTGCGGCAGCGCGAAATATTCCTGCAACAGCCGATAGCCGTCAAAGCTCTGCTCCGGCGTCGGCAGCAACGCCTCCTCCCGATCAAAGCCGCGCGGCACGGCGGCCGCCCCCGACAGCGGCTGCACCCAGTCGGCGCGCCGGTCGGTCGACCGTCCGACGACCGCGACGGTTTCGTTGCACAAAAGCTCGTAGAGCGCCCAGGCGGTGTTCTCGGTCCCTGCGAGAAACAGCGACAGCGTGTCGAGGCTGAGTTCCGACAGCGGCGCGCCGCCATGACGTTGCAGCCGAAGCCGTAGCCCCGCGCGCGCCGGCTTGTCGCCGGCCACACCCGCGGCCACCAGCGCACCGCGCCCGTCGATATATTCGACCTCGGTCACGGTCACCGGCCACAGCGTGACGTCATGGGCGGTCCGGTATTCGCAGCGGGTGCTGGACCCTTCCACCGGCAAGGCGTTCAGCCGCGTGCCGCGGGCCAGCAGATGCCCGTCGGCCAGCGCGGCATTGGCCATGTCCGGGGTGAACCGGGTGATCATGGTCGACGGGATCGGGGCCAGGAATTGCGGATAGACGATCTCGAACAGATGGCTGGCGAAGGCGGGGTATTGCAGGTCCATCTCAAGCTGAACCCGCGCCGCCAGGAACGCCGCCCCCTCCAGCAACCGTTCGACATAGGGGTCAAGGACGTCGGTCCCCTCCATCCCCAGGCGGGCCGCGATCTTGGGGTAGCTTGCGGCGAACTCTGCCCCCATCTCGCGCAGATAGGTCAGTTCGGCTTCGTAGTGGCGCAGAAGGCGGGTATCCATCGCGCCTACCCCGTGCTCTCAAGCGTCACGGCCCCGGTGGTCAGGTCCACCTCGGACCGCAGATAAACGCTTTGCGGCAGCGGCTGGGCCCACATGTCGGCACGGATATCGAAGGTGACCAGCGTTTCGCGGGCGTTCTCTTCGCTGTGCAGAAGCACCGACAGGGTGCCCCGCCGGATCCGCGGCTCATAAACCTGGATCGCCTGCTCGATCGCGTCCTGCAGCAGAACCGCCCGACGTTCGGTCGAATAGGTCCCGGCCACTTCCTCGATCCCGTAATTGACAACGGAGACAGAGGCCTGCGGGAACAACTCCGGGTCGATCTCGCTTTGCAGGTTGGAGGTGTTCAGCAGCCAGCTCAGATCCCGTTGCAGGATGTCGCGCAGGCGGCGCGCATCGATCACGCGGTCATCGCGTTTTTCCTTCAGGTCCCCCGGCGCATCGTCGGTCAGCCGGTCCAGAAGCGATGGCTGCAAGCGTTCCTGCAGACGGCGGTCAGCCATTGGCAGCCGCCTCGGGCGTCGTCTCTGCGGCGGGTTCACCGTCGCCGTCGATCAACAATTCGCGCAGTTCCATCACCGGCGTGTCGCCCGCATCGGTGGCCAGAAGACGCTGACCGCGCCCGATAAAGGTCTCGGCCCCCGCGTCCTCCCAGTTGGTTGCGCGCGACAGCTTCTCGGCATCGGTGCCAATGGATGCGGTGCCCGCATACCGGGTCGGGATCAGCGCCACGAACTCCCCCCCGTTGCGGAGCGTCAGGTTGCAGGGCGTCCAGACCGTGTCGCGCAGATCGGTGGGCGGTTCTGCCAGCAGGCGGTGAATGGCGTTGAACGGCAGCCAGTAATACTTGCCGTTGATCACCGCCTCCAACACGGGGCCAAGCCGCATGTCGGCATCGGCAATCCATTCGAACGGGTGGCCGTTCAGCGTGCCGCGGCTGGCGGGCGCATCCTCGAAGGCGCGCGCACGAAGGGCGGCGGCCTCGGCGGTGTTGCCGGCGGCCTGAAGGCTCAGCGCCTGGATCATCAGCGCGATCCAGTCCTGCGGTTCCCCGAAAACCAGCGGTTGTTTTTCCCCCGCGAACACCTTTTCGCGGAACACCTCGCAGATGATCCCCTCGCGATAGGTCTGCGCCATGGGCAGGGCGGCGGCATCAAGCTGGGCACACAGTTTCAACTGTGTGACGGCGCGGTTCCAGTCGCCCTTCACGCAGAGCAGTTGGAACAGGAAGATCCGCAGCTTCGGGTCGGAGGAATTGCCCCGCACCGCATCCTGCAAGGCGGCAAGCCCCGCATCGAGGTCTCCGGTACGGACGAGGGCTTCGGCATCGGCGGTGGCTGCGGTCACGGGAAAGCTCCGGCGGCATGCGGGATTGGTCCCGGTCGGGACAGACAGGAAAGCGGGTCGGGCGGTGGCAGGCGCTAACGCCCGCCGCCGCCCCGGTCAGATCATCAAAGCGGGGCGTTCGCCGCGATATCCCACTTGAATTCTTGCGGCTTGCCGGCGGTGCCGTCCGACTTCTGCTCGGTGTATTTCACCTCGACCGCGCGGAAGTTGAAGGTCACGTTCTCGGTCAGGCGGTCCTCACCGCCGGACCCGCCGGTGGACACCGAGGTCACCAGAACATCGTGCAGGGTGTAGATGATGTATTCCAGCGGCTTCTTGCCGGCCTTGCGCACGGTCAGGACGCCCTTCTTGAAGTGGTCGCCATTGGCGCAATATTCCAGCAGCTTCGCCGAGGACTTGTCGATCCACTTCGTGCAGGAAATGTCCTGGAAATTGGCTTTGCCGGAGCCGCCGCCACCGCCATGGTGGAAGGTCCCCGACTGGCTGACCCCCCACGACCATGCAAGGATGTCGATCTCCTTCTCGTGCTCCTTGTCCTGGGCTTCACCCTCGATCTCACCCTCAAGATTGAGGAACATGTCTACGGCCATAACGCCTCTCCTTCAAATGCGGCGGCGGGCTTGCCACCTTTGATGTTGCTTGATCCGGGCGATCTCCTCCCCGCCCGGGACGTTCCCTGTCAGGACTTCTCGGAAGGCAGCTTGGTCACAAGCCGCAGCGAAACCGAAAGACCTTCCAGCTGGTAATGCGGGCGCAGGAAGAACTGGGCCTTGTAATATCCCGGGTTGGCCTCGTCCTCTTGCACCACCACCTCTGCCGCCGCGAGCGGCTTGCGCGCCTTTTCCTGCTCCGATGACACCGAGGCGGTGTAGTCCACATACTGCTCGATCCATTTCTGCAGCCAGCGCTGCATGTCGTCCCTGCTCTTGAACGACCCGATCTTGTCGCGGACCATGCATTTCAGGTAATGCGCAAAGCGGCAGGTCGCGAAAAGATACGGCAGGCGCGCGCCCAGATTGGCGTTCGCCGTGGCGTCGGGGTCATCGTACTCCTCTGGCTTGTGCAGGGATTGCGCGCCGATGAAGGCGGCCATGTTGGTGTTCTTGCGATGCACCAGCGGCATCAGGCCCAGCTTGGCCAGTTCCGCCTCACGCCGGTCGGAAATCGCGATTTCGGTGGGGCATTTCATGTCCACCCCGCCATCGTCGGTGGGGAAGGTGTGGGTCGGCAACCCTTCGACCGAACCGCCGGATTCGATGCCCCGGATGCGCGAACACCAGCCGTGTTCCTTGAACGACCGGTTGATGTTGACCGCCATCGCATAGGCGGCGTTGACCCAGGTGAAGTTCTCGGACTCGGCGTTGCCGGTTGCCTCTTCGAAACCGAATTCCTCGACCGGTTCGGACTTTGCCCCATAGGGCAGGCGGCCCAGGAAGCGCGGCATCGCAAGACCGATATACTTGCTGTCCTCGCTCTGGCGCAGGGCATTCCAGCCGGCATAGTCCGGCGTCGACATGATCTTGGCCAGATCGCGCGGATTGGCCATTTCCTGCCAGGAGTCGAAGTTCATCAATGCCGGATCGGCACCGGCGATGAACGGCGCATGGGCGGCTGCCGCGACCTTGGAAATCTCGCCCAGAAGCTCCACATCCGCGGGCGACTGGTCGAAATGGTAGTCGCCCACCAGACAGCCATAGGGTTCGCCCCCGAACTGGCCGTATTCCTCTTCATAGAGCTTCTTGAACAGCGGGGACTGGTCCCAGGCCGCGCCCTTGAACTTTTTCAGGGTCTTGTGAAGATCCTTCTTGGAGATATTCATCACCCGGATCTTCAGCATCTCGTCGGTTTCGGTGTTGTTGACGAGATAATGCAGCCCGCGCCACGCGCTTTCGATCTTCTGGAATTCCTCGGCGTGCAGCACCGCCGACATCTGCTCGCTCAGCTTGCGGTCGATCTCGGCAATCATGCTTTCGATCGATTTCAGCGAGTCGTCGGAGATCAGCGCGGCGTTTTCCAGCGCCTGCGCCGCCAGCGTCTTCACCGCGCCTTCGATCGCGGTCTGGGCGGAGTCGGTGCGCGGGCGGAATTCCTTTTGCAGCAGTGCGGAAAAATCGGATTCCGTCAGTTGTTCCGCGGCGGCGGCGCCTTGGGCTTCGGTTGCTTCTTCGGCCATGCGATCACTCCTCGCTCGCGGTCTCGTCCGGCTTGGCCGCGGCGGCCAGCGATTTCAGAAGTTCGGGGTTGTTGATGGCCTGCGTCAGCAAATCCTCGGCGCCCGGCTTGCCGTCCATGTAGGACATGAGGTTCGACAGCGACTCCCGCGCCTCCAGCAACTCTCGCAGCGGCTCCACCTTGCGGGCGATGGCGGCGGGGGAAAAATCGTCCATGCTTTCGAAGGTGATGTCCACGGCCAGGTTGCCCTCGCCGGTCAGCGTGTTCGGCACGGTGAAATTGGCCCGCGGCTTCATCGCCTTCATCCGGTCGTCGAAGTTGTCGACGTCGATCTCAAGGAACTTGCGGTCGGCGATGCCGGGCTGCGGCACTTCCGAACTTCCGGCCAGATCGGCCATCACACCCATCACAAAGGGCAGCTGAACCTTCTTCTCGGCGCCGTAAAGCTCCACGTCGTATTCGATCTGGACCCTAGGCGCGCGGTTGCGCGCGATGAATTTCTGTGAGCTTCCCATCGTTTTCTCCACTGATTGCCCGGGTTTCCAGACGGCTGCTTGCAGCCACCCCGACGATTATTCGTCCTCGATACCCCCGATGAGGTAGACGTTCTCGACGCCGCGCGGCGCCAGATCCTTCATGATGGTGATGAAATCGGCCCCGACCAGACGCTTGGCCCGTTCCAGCAGGATCGGCAGCGGGCTGGACGGTTCGTGCCGGCGGTAATAGTCGAGAATACGGTCCAGCGCCTTCTGAACATCCGCGGGCGAGTTGATGGTGCCGGGAATGGCCGCGGGCGCATTTGCAGCGGCCGGCGCGGCATCCCCTCCCTCCTCCGGTTCGGGCATATCGGCTGGATCTCCCCCCGTTGCCTCGTTCAGACGGTGCACCGCCTTGTAGATCAGCTTGGCCAGCGGCGAGAGGTCGGGCCCCTGCCCCGGCACCTTCTCGTCAAAGACCGCCTCGATCGCGCGCACATCTTCCAGCGCCTGCCGGGCGGCGGCTGCGATGGCCGACAGTTCATCGGCATCGGTGTCCTGAAAGGCCGCTGAAATCGCGGCCGGGTCGGTGATCAGGTCCACGCCCTCGGGCGCCTCGCGCTCCCCATCGGCGACCTCGATATCGCGCAGGGTGACACGGCCAAAGGCATTCGACAGGGTCATCGGCGCCTCGCGCACCGCGCGCATCACCGTTTCGCCGACGACCAGCCCGCGCAGCGTGTTCACCCGGAACAGCGCCATGTCGTCGGGATCGTCGGGGTCGAGTTCGGGGTGGCATGTGTCCCAGAACTGTTCCAGCACGCCGCGGATGTAAGACGTCCCCTCCGCCAGCCCCGGAAAGCCCCGGGTCATCCCGGCGGCATGGGTGAAATAGACCGCCACGCGCAGGTCGTGACAGCGGCCGAGGATCTCCTCGGCCCGCTTGGCAACATCGCGGAAATCGGGGTCTTCGGCGGCAAGGATTTCGGTCCCCGCCTGCTTTTCCTCGCCGGGCTTGGCCGCCCGTTCCAGCGCCTGAAAATCCTGATCGTATTCCGGATCGGCACCGCTAGGTGCGTTCTCAGAAAACGCTTTGAGGTTGTCAACAATGGACATTCTGCAAACCTGAGGTCGAATCCCTTCCCTGAAATTACCTTAGGATTACGCTTTGCCCGCGTCTAGCACGAACAGGAAAAACCTTTTCCGTTAATAGAAATTTACGATTGACACAAGAGGACCGTTCGCCCTCCCATCAGGGGGCCGGGTCGTCATGCGGGCCGGACCGACCACCAGAACGGGGGAGTTGCATGATCGGGGCTGGAGTGATGCCGCCTGAGCAAGGCACGGCCGGGGCGGCCGAGATGCGCGAACGCATGGACCGCGTCCGCAACGCGCTTTCGACCAATGTCACCGAGATGACGGCCCTTCTGGCGCCAGCACGTATCCCCGACCGGTCGCGCCTGAACCATATCCTTCTGGAGACCAACCACGTCGTCCATGCCGGCCACCGGCTGATAGGCGAAAGCGGCCGGATGCGCAGCGCCGACCTTGCCGCGGCGGGCAACATCCCCGAGGCGCAGGCGGCCATGCACCGGGCCTGGGCGGCGCTGGCCATGCCGATCAACCAATTGCGGCTGGATCTCAACAAGTGGACGCATGTGGAAAGCATGCTGCGCCCGCAGGTCAAGCAGCGCCGGCTGCCGCTGATCGAAACCTATGAGAAACTGCCCGGCACCGTGATCACCCGCGAAACCGTCGGCGACGTGCTGTTTGCCGACCTGCATACCCTGCTCAACCCGCTTGAGCAGGACGAGGACGCGCGGGCCCATGGCTGCCATCGCGATATCCCCCTGCCGCAAAGCCGCTTTCTGCGGCTGGTGCATGCCGCACGCCGCTGCATGTGCGTGCTCAAACCCGGTCAGCCGACGCAGTTTCTGGATGTCGGCTGCGGCGCGGGGCTGAAGGTGATCTCGGCCGCGCCCTATTTCGACCGCTGCGCCGGGCTGGAATACGACCCCGGCTATGCGAAACTGGCCGCCAAGCTGTTTCGCGGGCTGCCCCATGACCGCTGCCGGGCGATCCCGGGCGATGCGCTGACATGGGACGGCTATCACAATTTCGACGTGCTCTACTTCTTCCGTCCGATCCGCGACGATGCCCTTCTGGCGCAGATGGAGCAGCACATTCTCGACAGCGTGCCAGAGGGCACGTTGCTGATCGCCCCCTACCGCACCTTCGTCGCCCGGGCAGAGCGCAACAACTGCGCCAATGTCACCGCCGATCTGTGGCTGACCGGCAGCGACGCGGCAGGGGCTGCCCGCTTGCGCCGGGCGGCGGAACTGATCGGCACCGATGTGCCCCTTCAGGCCGGGGCCAACGTGCCCTTGATCTGGGACCCGCTGATCGAGGCCTCTCGCCGCCGCGGGTTCGAGCCGACACTGCGCTGGCGCCATCCGCTGGAAGACGACAGCGTCTGACCGGACGGGGCGGGGGCCGGGCGACATCCCGCGCCTGATATTCCAGGGCGCGACAGGCAACTGTCGTCGAACTGTAACAATGCGACCTTAACCATGGGGTCAGGGTAAATGGGGGCTGGGAACGTGGACCTGCGGATCGCGGACCGTTTGGGCGCGTCGTTGCTGTGTTTGTGCGGGCAGCGGGCCGCCCGCCCCGACCGCATGCATGACCGACTTTCCCGACAATCCCGCTTCGTGACGCAGACATGGTGCAGGGGCACCGTGCCGGGTGGCACAGCGCGCACCGCGATCCGCCCCGCCGTTGACGATCGGCGCACGGGGGCCTTGCCCGCCGCCATCCCCCGTTTGCGCCCGAACCTTTCGAGACAATCGCCCCAAAGACATCTCCCCCTGCCGCGCATGAACTAGCGGACAGGGCCGCCACCAGAACGCATCCGGACACTGTCCAACATCGGTTTCCAAGAACAGGAGTACATCGCAATGAGCATTGAAAAGACCCTTTTCACCGGCGCGGCCCTGCCCGGCAACGCCCTGGGCCTGACCTTCGGCGACGTCGTGTCCGATGAGACCGGCGCGGTGGCCGGCACGCCGGTTGCACCCTTGGCCGTCGAAAGCCTGTCGGCCGGCACCGACACCGAAGAGACCGCGCCCGCAGACGCTGACGGGGCCGAAAGCGACACGAGCGTTGCCGCGCTGGCCCTTGCATCGACCGATGCGCCCGCGGCCCCGTCGTTCACGTCCCTGCTGACGCTTACGCTTGGCGATACGGCCGCCCCCAGCGTGGATGACGGCATTGCGTGGTTCAGCGATCTGTTTCTCGACATCCCGGCGCCAGAGGCGACGGACACGCTCGCCGCGCTGATTTCGGAATTCCACCCCAACCCCGCCGGTTCCGACCCGTCGACGCAAACGGTCGAGCTGTCGGGCGAGGCCGGGGCCGGTTTCGACCTGTGGCTTGTCTCGGTCGAGAATGACGGGATCAACGGTCTGGTGGACCGGGCCGAGAACGTCACCGGCACGTTCGACTCCAACGGGCTTGCCACCGTCGATGTCGCCGACCTTGAAAACCCGTCCTTCACCTACATCCTGACCGATAGCTTCACCGGCCAGACCGGCCGCACCGACATCGACACCGATGATGACGGCACGGTGGATGACCTGTCCGCCTTCGGCTCCATTCTGGATGCGGTCGGCATTTGCGACAGCGTGGCCGATGCGGACGTGAACTATGCCGACGATACCGCCCTTGACGGCACCGCCATCGCCTATACCGGGGCCGAGCCGCAACTGGTCTTCCGCGACGCCTCTCGCGGCGACTGGTACGCGGTGAACGCGCCCGGCGACACCGTGGTCTTCGACGCCGCCGGTGACACCATCGACCCGGCGGAATTCAACACCGACCCGACCGCCATTGTCGACAGCTTCGGCGCGATCAACCCGACCCTCGGCGACAACCAACCGCTGGCCGCGCTGTTTTCGGAATTCCACCCCAACCCCGCCGGCTCCGACCCGTCGACACAAACGGTCGAGTTGTCGGGCGAGGCCGGGGCCAGTTTCGACCTGTGGCTTGTCTCGGTCGAGAATGACGGGATCAACGGTCTGGTCGACCGCGCCGAGAACGTTACCGGCACGTTCGACGCCAACGGGCTTGCCACCGTCGATGTCGCCGACCTTGAAAACCCGTCCTTCACCTACATCCTGACCGATAGCTTCACCGGTCAGACCGGCCGCACAGACATCGACACCGATGATGACGGCACGGTGGATGACCTGTCCGCCTTCGGCACCATTCTGGATGCGGTCGGCATTTCCGACAGCGTGACCGACGCGGATGTCAACTATGCCGACGATACCGCCCTTGACGGCACCGCCATCGCCTATACCGGGGCAGAGCCGCAACTGGTGTTCCGCGACGCCTCTCGCGGCGACTGGTACGCGGTGAACGCGCCCGGCGACACAGTGGTCTTCGACGCCGCCGGTGACACAATCGACCCGTCGGCGTTCGACACCGACCCGACCGCCATCGTCGACAGCCTCGGCAATATTAACCCGACCCTGCAAGCGACGGTTGCCAACCTGGTGATCACCGAGATCATGCAGAACCCCAGCGCCGTCAGCGATACCGCCGGCGAATGGTTCGAAATCTTCAACGCCGGATCGGCGGCGGTCGATCTCGACGGCTATGTCTTCTCGGACAACGGGGCCGACAGCTTCACGGTAAGCGGGTCGCTGGTCGTCGAGGTGGGCGATTACCTTGTCTTCGGGATCAACGGCGACACGGCGACCAATGGCGGCGTCGACGTCGACTATGTCTATTCGGGCTTCTTCCTGGCCAATGGCGACGACGAGATCGTCATCACCGATGCGGCGGGCACCGAAATCGATCGCGTCGAATATGATGGCGGGCCGGAATTCCCCGATCCGACCGGCGCGTCGATGTTCCTGATCGACCCCGAAATCGACAATGCCATCGGCGCCAACTGGGCCGTCTCGACCGTGCCTTACGGCGACGGCGACCTTGGCACGCCGGGCTTTGCCACCGCGCCGGAGCCTGAGGTGACCGCCATCGGCACGCTTCAGGGCTCTGGCTTCTCCTCGCCGTTCGAGGACACGGGCGAAGAATTCACCATCCGCGGGGTCGTCACCGCCGTCTTCATGGCGGACGACGAGATCGGCGGTTTCTTCATCCAGGACGGCGCCTACGCCGATCAGGACGGCACCGACCAGACCGGCGACGGGGACGACACGACCTCTGACGGTGTCTTCGTGCGGTGGAGCGGCGCCCTGTTGCCGCAGGTCTATGACATCGTGACCGTGACCGGCACGATGATCGAGGACTACGGCAATACCGAGATCAGCGCGACCTATGTCACCGATACCGGCAACGACGCCACGTCGATCACCGCGGCCTTTGTCGACCCGACCTTCACCGATGCCGAGATGGAAGTCTTCGAGGGCATGTATGTCGCGGTTGTCGAGGACGCCAGCGACCCGCTGACCGGCACGATCTCGGTGACCGAGAACTATGGCCTTGGCCGCTATGGCGAGATCGAGGTGGCCCAAGAGGTCAACATGAACCCCACGCAGGTCATCGACCCGCAGACCGACCCCGATGCCGTCGCCGACCTGGCCGCCCGCAACGCGGACGAGCGGATCACCATCGATGACGGGTCCAACGTTCAGAACCGCGACGTGAAGGTCCTGATCGACGATGGCGACGAAACCGGCCTGGTCGACGGGGCCTATGACATCGAGGACGCCGCGGGCCCGACCCTGCGCATCGGTGCCGAATTCGAAAGCATCACCGGCGCGCTGGATTACGCCTATGGCGACTGGCGCGTGCAGTACGATTTCGACGGGCCCGATGGCGGCGCGCTGACCCCGGTCGAGGGCACCAACGACCGCCCCGACCTGCCCGATGTCGGCGGCACGCTGCAGGTGGCGTCCTTCAACGTTCTGAACTTCTTCACCACGATCGACGAAAACGGCAACACGACGCTTGGCGGGCACGACCCGCGCGGCGCCGACAGCACGGCAGAGGTCGACCGTCAGCTTGAAAAGCTGGTCACCGGCATCCTTGAGCTGGAGGCCGAGGTGGTCGCGCTTCAGGAGCTTGAAAACGGCGGCTTCGGCACGGACTCGGCCATCGCCACGCTCGTCGCGGCCCTCAATACCGCCGAGGGCGACGCGGTGTGGAGCTTTGTCGATTTCACCCTTGCCTCGGGCGATGCGCAGGGCCTGATCGGCACCGACGCCATCACCACCGGCATGATCTACCGCAACGACGCGGTGACCGAGATCGGCAACGATGTGCTCGTGTTCGAGGAAGCCTCGGCCCAGACAACCTATGCCCTGGCCGAGGTCCTGAACCAGGTGGCCTCCGATGACGACAAGCTGGGCGATTACCAGCGCAACCGCCCCTCCGTCGCGGCCAGCTTTGAAACCGCGGACGGGGCGGTTTTCACGGTGGTCAGCAACCACTTCAAGTCCAAGGGCGACTCCAACCTCGAAGACGTCGTGCTGGATGCGCAGGCCTATGTCGACGGCGGCGGCACGTTGATCACCCAGGCCGATATCGACGCGCTGATCGCCGATGGCAACTACGATCAGGGCGACGGGCAGGGCTTCTGGAATGCCGCGCGCACCGATGCCGCGAACGAAGTGGCCGCGTGGATGGAGAGCGACCCGACCGGCACCGGCGACAGCGATGTGCTGATCCTTGGCGACCTGAACTCCTACGGACAAGAGGCGCCCATCGACGCGCTGGTGGATGCGGGCTACACCCACGAGGTCGGCGGCGGGGCCGATGACTATGGCTATACCTATTACGGGGAACAGGGCGCGCTCGACCACGCCTTCTCCAGCGAGACGCTGGCAAGCCAGGTCACCGGGGCCGCGGAATGGCACATCAACGGCGATGAGCCGGTCTTCCTCGACTACAATCTCGACTACGAGGATGCGGCCTTCTTCGACGGAGATTCTGGCGCGCGCAGTTCCGATCACGATCCGGTGCTGGTGGGGCTGAACCTCGAAAGCGACGCACCGCAGGCGAACATCATCATCGGCGAGGGCAGCCGCGACCGCCTGAAGGGCACCGATGGGGTCGATCATATCAGCTTCGGCGACCAGATGCGCAGCGAATACGCCACCGGCTATGACGACGCGGACGTCTTCATCTTCGATGCCACGGTCTTCACCGACGGCACCCGCGGGATCGCCCAGATCCTCGATTACACGCCGGGCGAGGATGCCATCTTCCTTGACGGCGGGACCTTCGACGAGACCCTTGTGCGGGTCGGCTCCAGCGGGGTCTACCTGACCATGGATGGCGACGGCGACCGGATCGTCATTCACGGCGTGAGCGATCTCGATCAGATTACCTTTGTGGACGAGTTCGAGCTGATGGCCTGAGACCCGGGCCACCTGTCTCTCATGTTGACTATTGGAAAGGACAAGCGAATGAAGAACGCACTCACACGCGGCGCCGCGGTGGCCCTTTTGGCCGCCCTGCCGGTGGCCGCCGCAGCCAGCGGCATCGATGCGACCTACGCGATTTCGGGCTCGGTTTTCGACGAAACGACCGACTCTCTGGGCGATGCCTTTGCCTTTGCCGTCGCCGACCCGGCGGCGCTGAGCCCCTCGGTGCTCGACAGCGGCGATCTGGCGGACATCGTCGGAGAGCCCGACATCTTCGAGGCGTGGAACTTCGCCGAGGGCGACGCCACCTTCGGCGATTTCGCCTTTGCATCGGCCGCCACGACAAGCGTGCTGTCGATCACCAATAACGGCCCGGCGGCCATCGTCGTGACGTATCAGGCGCGCTGGCTGGTCGATTTCGACGTCGCCGGCAACGGCTTTGCCTCGGCCGGGTTCGTGGTGTCCTCCGGCACCGGCGACGCCGACAGCTTTGCCCCCGATGCCGGCGGCACCGAGGCCGACGTCACCTATGACACGGACAGCGTGCCGGGGGCCACCGGCAGCGTCCAGTTCCAGCGCACCATTGCCGGGGCGGAAACGCTGTCGGTCGCACTGGAAGCGGGGGCAGAAGGGTTCGCGGATTATGCCGATCTCTTCGACTCCACCTTCCTGTCGGATGCGCGCGCCTACATGAGCGTGGTCGATGTGACGGCGGTTCAACCCAACCCCGTGCCCCTGCCCACGACGCTGCCCCTGATGGTCGTCGGCATGGGCGGCCTGATGCTGCTGCGCCGTCGCCGCTGAGTGCTGCACGACACCTGAGTGCGTCGCGATGCCTTTGCCTGCATCGCGGCGTTTTCGTTGAACGGCACTGGTCCCGGCTCTGGCCCTTCGTTCCGGCCCGTGGTTAAAGGCATCGCGTCCGCACCATCCGGCAGGAGAGCCCCCAAGATGCACGTTGTTTCCCTTATCGCGCCGCCCGGCCGGGTGGAGCCTTCGCTGGTCGAATCGCTGCGCAACGCGTGGGGCGGGGGCACCGCGCTTTGGCTGGCCCCCGACGAGGTCGCCGAATTCGAGGTCGAAACCGTGCCGGGCAATTTCTGGCAGGTCTGGGAGGACATGCAGGCCCTTGGCGTCGATCTTGTCGCGCAACCGGCCGAGGGGCGGCGCAAGGCGATGCTGATCGCCGACATGGATTCCACCATGATTCAGCAGGAATGCATCGACGAACTGGCCGACGAGGCCGGGGTCGGCCCCCGCGTGGCCGACATCACCGCGCGCGCGATGAATGGGGAGTTGGGGTTCGAGGGCGCCCTGCGCGAACGCGTGGGTCTGTTGGAAGGGCTGGATGCCGCGGTGATCGACAAGGTGCTGGACAACCGCATCACCTTCATGCCCGGCGGTCGCGCCCTGATCGCGACGATGAAGGCCAACGGCGGCTATTGCCTGCTGGTCTCAGGCGGGTTCACGAATTTCGCGGCACGGGTGGCGGAAACGCTCGGCTTTGACGCCCATCAGGCCAACACGCTGTTGGTGGCAGACGGCAAGCTGACGGGAAAGGTGTCCGAACCGATCCTCGGCCGCGAGGCGAAGGTCGAGGCCTTGCAGCGCGTCGCGGGCGAGCGCGGGCTGACGATGGCGCAGGTGATGGCCGTGGGCGACGGGGCGAACGATCTTGGCATGTTGGGGCTGGCCGGGGCCGGGGTGGCGCTGCACGCCAAGCCCTCGGTCGCGGCTCAGTGCGATATCCGGATCAACCACGGAGACCTGACCGCGCTTCTTTATCTTCAGGGCTATCCGCGAGACGCCTTCGCGGCCTGAGACCCGAGGGCCGGCAGGATCAGAAATCCTGCCACCCGGCCGGGTCGGAAACCGCCAGCGCCGCGCCGCCACCGCCCGCGGCAACCCGGCGCGGTGCGACCTCCTCGGCCATCGGCGCAGCCTTCGGCGCGGCCGGGGCGGCCTTGGGGGCGACCGGCGCAGCCGTGGCGCGGCTGGGCACGAAGGCCGCGTCCGACTTGCTGAGCCGGAACCGGGCGACCTGATTGCGCAGGCTTTCCACTTCCTGCTTCAGCGTCAGGCTGGCGGCGGTGGCTTCCTCGACCATGGCGGCGTTTTGCTGGGTGACCTGGTCAAGCTGGGTCATGCCTGTGTTGATCTCGCCGATCCCGATCGACTGGTCCCGCGCGCCCGAAGCGATCTCGCTGACAAGGTCAGAGATGTTGGCGACACGTTCCACGATATGTTGCAGCGCCGCGCCCGCCCGGTTGACAAGGTCGACGCCCTTTTCGACATGGTCCGAGCTTTTGTCGATGAACTGCTTGATCTCCTTGGCCGCGTCCGACGAATGCTGGGCCAGCGACCGCACTTCCGATGCCACGACGGCAAAGCCTCGGCCGGCCTCGCCTGCGCGCGCGGCCTCCACCCCGGCATTCAGCGCCAGAAGGTTGGTCTGGAAGGCGATGTCGTCGATCACGCCGGTGACGCGGGAAATCTCTTCGGAGGATTGCTGGATCTCGGCCATCGCGCCCACGGCCTCGGTCACGACGCGGCCGCTGTCCTCGGCCTCGCGCCGGGCCTGCTGAACCACCTTTTCCACGCCATCCGCATTTTCGGCGGCCGATTTCACCGATCCGGTCAACTCGTCCAGCGCCGCGGTGGTTTCCTCCAGCGTCGCGGCCTGGTTCTCGGTCCGGTGGGACAGGTCGTCGGAGGAGGAGGAGATTTCCTCGGCCCGGACATGAATTTCGGTAGCGTTCTCGACGACCGCCAACAGCATGTCGCGCACGGTCGTGATCGTCCGGTTGTAGTTTTCCCGGATCGGCTCGAACCCATAGGGGAACTTGTCTTCCAGCGTGACGGTCAGGTCGCCCTCGGCCAGCCCCTTCATCGCGTCGCCCAGTTTCGACGTCACCATTTCCTGCGCATTCCGGTCCCGCTCGCGCTTGGCCTCGCCCTCCTCGGCGGCGGCCAGCTTGTCGCGGAAATCCTGTATGCAGCGGCCCAGAAGGCCGATTTCATCCAACCGGTCGGCGACCTCGATATCGGCGTGATAGTTGCCCTTCGCCACCTCCTCGATCGAGGCGATGACACTGGCCAGCGGCCCGGTGATGCTGCGCGACGACGACATGCCCAGCCCCATGCCCAGCACGAGGCCGATACCGACGAAGACCATCACACCGTTGCGGAACGCCATCAGGCCCGCCAGATGTTCCTTCTGGTCCAGTTCAAGGGCAAGCGTCCACTTGCCCCAGTCGAAGTCGATGGGCTGGGTGTGGACGATGCTTTTCGCCCCGGTGACGCCCGCCACACCGAACTGCGGCCCTGTGATCCCGCGCCGCAGATCAGCGATATAGGACACGTCCGAAAGGCTGTCGAATTCCGCAAACCGCCCGTCGAAGCGAGAGCGGGTGCGCGCCCGCCCGTCATCGCCCACAAGGTACATGTCGCCCTTCTTGCCGAGGATCGAAGCCGCCGCCAGATTGGCCGACAGCGCCTCCACCGACAACTGCACCGCCATGACACCGACCCGCGTGCCGCGTTCGTCGAAGATCGGCGTTGCAAGGAAGGCCGCCGGCACTCCGGCACTGGGGGCGTAGGGTTCGAAATCGGCGGTGGCGACGGTGCCGGGCTCTGCATCCAGCGCGCCGCGGAAGACCACGCCCAGGCCCGTTTCGGCATAGGGGCCGGTCTTGAAGTTCTCGCCGAAGTCGGCCTCCTTCACGACGGTGTAAAGCAGGTTGCCCTTGGGATCGAACAGGAAGATGTCGTAGTACCCGAAAAGCTCGAACACCTTGCGGAACCGCGGGTGCAGCAATTCATGCGTGGCCGAATAGACCGATCCATCCTCGGCCTTGTCCAGGTTCTGCCGCGCACCCAGCGGATGGGGATTGTCGGTGGTATAGGCCAGCTTGGCCTTGTCCATGCCCTTGTCGCTGCTGACTGCCATGCGAAGCTTCCGCACCGCGCTGGCCGTCGATGGGATTGACGCCTGCAGCACCAGATCGCGGGCGGTCGTCTCGTACCACTCCTCAACGCGCGCGGCCTGATCCTGCGCCACGAAGGCGATGTTTTCCCGGACCGACTCGATCTCGTGGTGATAGGCGCGCTGGTACAGGACCGCGCCCATCAGGGCCATGATCCCCACCATCAAAAGGGTAATCATCGGAAGGCGGCGGCTGATCGGCATCTGCAGGAGTCGTTTCAGCATGTCGGGTCCTCGAACGGGCAGCAGTCACGATGGGCGCCGCGGCACACGCCGCAGGAGTACCGCCGTGAACGGTGAATCTGGCACCCTCCGTGATGGGCCATGCACATGGATCAATCGTTAAATTGGCCGCGGATCGTGAAAATGCCGTCTATTTCATCAAGGGAATGCACACCGACTACCAGTTCAGCTGCTCGATCCCCTGGAACGACACGGTGCCACCGGCGTCGAACACGATTGTCCCGGCCGCATCCTCGCTGAGGATCGCGAATCCGTCCCCGTCGCTGAGGATCGAATCCCCCCCGTCGATGGTGGCAACCCAGCCATCGCCGATGATGTCCTGCCCCGAAACGGTGATCGTGCCGCCCGCGCTGCCCATGTCGATGATGTCGGTCCAGCCGTTGCCGCCGCCGACAACGCTGTCGGCGCCCTGTCCGGCCAGGATCAGGAACGTATCGTCGCCGTCATCGCCCTGCATCGTGTCATCGCCAGCCCCGCCGACGAAATAGTCGTCACCGGCATTCCCGGTCAGATCGTCCGCCCCGTCGCCGCCATACAACTGGTCGTCGCCGGTTCCGCCGATGACCGTGTCATCGCCGCCGGCCGAGAACATCACATCGTCCCCGTCATTGCCGTTGATCACGTCGGCGCCGTCGCCGCCCAGCACGATATCGTTGTCGGTTCCAACTCCGGCGAAGGTGTCGCCACCGTCATTCAGCGTTGTGACATCGTAGTCGACGCCGTTGAAGCGGAGCGTTTCGACATTCGAGATCGTGTCGCTGCCTTCGTCCAGGCCATCGGCGGTATCGGTGTCGGTGATCTGCAATGTCCCGGTGACGGAATCGTAGGCGAAGGTGAAATCCGACGCGTCGCCGCCGAAGATGACCCTGTCGGCCCCGTCGCCGCCATCGATCCAGTCATCGCCGATGCCGCCCGCCATCGTATCGTCGCCGTCGAGCCCGTATATCACGTCGTCGTTCGCGGTAGCGCCAATTGCGTCGCCCGACGTCGTGCCGTGGCTGAAGGTGACATCCTCGCTGATGCTGTAACCGGTGTCGCTGGAGGCCTCGATCGTCACGGTATAGGTCTGCACGGCAGACCCGTTGAACGCCGTCGGGGCGTTGTTCGTGTACCAGTCGAAACTGGTTGAGTTGTCGGACACCAGGACATCTTCGTCGCCGTCGCTGTCGAGGTCGGCAGACATCACCCCGTCGCCCGCGCTCAACCCGCTGACCGCGACACCACCGCTGCTGAAATCGGCGACCTCTGCGGTGCCGGTGTTCATGTAATAGATCTTCACGCCATCCGCATTGGCGAGCCCCAGGTCCAGGTCGCCGTCACCGTCCAGATCGATCAGCACGGGGTCGAGATTGGCCACCGTAAGGCCCGACAGGCCGAACGGGTTGGTCACAGGGTCGGCATAGGTCGGGCTCTCGGCCGTGCCGGTGTTCTCGTAATAGCGGACCGAACCGTCAAGCTGACCGACGAAATAGTCCAGATCGCCATCGTTATCGAGATCGGCAAAGACCCCGCGATAGTTGTCGTCGTTGTCGTCGATGGCGAACGGGTCTTCGACAGGGGCGGCAAAGCTGGCCGAAGTTGCGGTGCCGGTGTTTTCGAAGAAGAACAGCTCATCGTCTTCTTCCTGCACAAGGATGTCGATGTCGCCGTCATTGTCGATATCGGCAAGCTGGACCGAGACCGGATCGCTGCCCGCGATCAGGTCGTCCATCGTCTGGCCGCCGATCAGGAAATAGCTTTCTCCGCGGTTGACGAAATCGGGCGAGGTCGCGGTGCCGACGTTCTCAAGGAAATAGATGTTGCCATCGGCATCGCCCATGACCGCATCAAGATCCCCGTCGCCGTCCAGATCGGCAAAGTCGCCCGAGATGTTGGTATCGGTGAACGAAACACCGTCGAACCAGTCCGCCGGGGTGTTGGTCGCGCCCCAGCTCATCCCGCCCGCGATCTTCAGAGAGATCTCGCCGGTGGCGCTGTCCATCGTGAACAGGCCCGAGGCGTCGGTCATGGTATAGGTGATGTCGCCCGACGTGTCGTGCAGGCTGGCGGTCGCGGCCGTGGCCGTCACGCCGGGGGTGGCGCCCATCAGGCTCCATCCCGTGAAATCGATGCTTTCCCCGCTGAGCAGGCTCATATCCGTACTGGAATAGACGGTCCCGCCAAAGCTGAACCGCTCGGCATCCGTCACCGTATCGGTGCCCTCATCGCCATCGGCGGTGTTCAGGTCGGTGATCGAGAAGGTGCCGCCGCCAAGGTCTACGATGGCGAAATCCGCGACATCACCGGCCCAGACCACGGTATCGGTACCGTTGCCGACGTCGATGACATCATCGCCTTCGCCGCCTTCGATCGTGTCGTCGCCGTCCCCCCCGTTGATCGTGTCATCGCCGGCCCCGGCCGAGATGTCGATCCCGGTGGTATTGGCCGTGCCATCGACCAGATCGGCCCCGGAACCGAGCCTGACTTCCTCGATCCCGGTAAAGGTGGCCGTGTACACACCGTCGGTGAACGTACCGTCGGTATCGTTGCTGAAGGTCACGGTCAGATCGTCGGTCACGGCAGAGGCATCGACGACGTCCCAGTCGATCCCGGTCGAGGCGTTTCCGCCGCCGATGATGATATCGTTGCCGAAGTCGTCCTCGATGACAAAGGTGTCGGCATCTTCCTCGCCCGACATGATGTCGTTGCCGGTGCCGCCGATGATGGTGTCGGCGCCATACCCTGTCCAAACAAGGTCATTGCCGGCCCCGGCATCGACATAATCGTCACCGGACACGTTGGCGCCATAGATGTCGTCGATCTGGTCGTCGCCGTCGCCGCCGTAGACGGTGTTGTTCCCGTCCCCATAATTGATCGTGTCGTTGCCAGCGCCGCCCGATAGGACGTCGTCCGATCCGTCGAGATCGGCGAAGATCTTGTAATCGACATCCACGCGGTCATCGGCAAGATAGACATTGGTGACCGGGCCGGGGCTTATGAAGGAATCGAGCGAAATCGACTGGATCGGTTTGCTGCTCAGCAGGTCTGCATCGGCACCGGTGCTCTGGGGCGGTGCTAGGTACAGCCTGCCGTCCGTGGTCTGCACGACGACCGCCGTAAACGACCCCGTCGTCCCGTCGGTGAAGGTCACCGTGGCGGAATAGCTTTGCAGGGAGTCGATGACCTTGTCGACGCCGTCTACCGTGAAGGTCTCTGGCGTCCCATCGTCGTCATCTTCGATCTTGCCGTCACCGTCGACGTCGTCGCCCGAAGCCTCCATGATCTGGGTGTAGAGTTCGCTCCCGACCCCGCCATAGGTGCCCAGCAGGTCATTGGGGCTCTCGCTGAGGCCGTTATGTTCGTCCGTATCGACATCTGCCGCCGTGCCGAGATAGATCACCGACCAGGTTTCGCCCTGAGTGCCATCGCCGCCGATGCCAACGGAGCCGACGACGCCGCCCTCGATCACGTCGTCGCCCATGCCGCCGAAGATCGTGTCGGCGCCCATCCCGCCGGTTATGCTGTCATCGCCCGCGCCCGCCGCGATCAGGTCGCCGCCATCGTCGCCGTCCAGCGTATCCGCCGCGTCCGAGCCCAGCAGGATATCCGCCGTCGCGGTGCCGTTTTCACCTTCCGAGGCCAACAGGGCATCGGCGGTCGTCACGGTCGCATCGGCGAAGGCCACCCGCTCGATCCCGCTCAGCGTGTCGGTGCCCATCTGCGTGGGCACGTCGTCCTGCACCACAAGATCGCCGGACCCGTCGAGAGAGAAGCTGAAATCGCCAATCGACGCGTCGAATACGGCCGTCTCGAAACTGTCGCTGCCGGTGATCAGGTCATTGCCCGACCCGCCCTCGAACGTGCTGCCAAGGCTGGCAGCCACATCCATGTCCTGAAGCGCGGTATGTACGTTCCCGGTATCCGCACCCGACACGGTCAGGTCGAGGGAATGGACCCCGGTTTCCTCGTAGAAGATCACCTCGATCACATGCTCGCCGGACGTCAGAACGTGGTCGTCAACGATATTCCAGGCCGAGTGGTTGCCATCATTATCGATGACCAACTCTCCGTCGATGAACAGCATCGACCCATCGTCGGAGGTCAGCGAGAATTCGTAGGTCCCGGCGGTGGTGACCGTCAGGGTCGTGGTGTATTTCACGCCGAAGGTCTGACCATCTGTCCCATGCGCGCTTTCCAGCGCCGCGACGTCGATCGCATCCGTCACGCCGGTCGCCACCGGGGTCAGCAAACTGGCGCCCCGGTCGTTGAAACCGGCCTCTGCAAGGCTCGTCAGGGACGCCGCGGCATCGTCCAGTTCGTAGAATTCGTAGACGAACGCGCTTGTCGTGCTGTTCTCCAGCCCGGTGATGGTGTCGTCGCCCGCCCCCCCGGTGATGGAGGTTTCGGTGACACCTGTATCGGTAAAGCTGACCCCGCCATCGGCCAGCGTAAGATCCTCTGCCGTGTCGTCCACGGTGATGGTGAACGCCTCGTCATAGGTTTCGCCTTCCGCATCGGTGGCGGTCACGGTGACGCTGACGCTGGTCTCCGTTTCGAAGTCGAGGCTTTCGCCGTCTTTCAGCTTCAGCGTATTGCCGACGACCTCGAACCGGGCATCGTCAACCGACCAGTCGACGGTGTCCCAGGAATCCGCATCGGTCACCGACAGGGTGCCGATGCTGGCGGCGGTGTCGTTCTCGGCCACGTTGCTGGAGGACAGCGAAATATCGGTCGGCGCGCTGTTGATCGCATCGGCCGCATCCAGCGTGACATCGGCGAACTGAAGAATCGGCGCGCCGGAGATCAGGTCGGTGCCGTCATCGCCGTCGCCGCTATTGGTGTCGGTCACCGTATAGGTGCCATCGCCATTGTCGGTAACCGTGTAATCGGCCCGGTTGCCCGAGAACACGACGGTGTCGATGGTTTCGACCTCGATCCAGTCGTCGCCTGCGCCGCCGGTCACCGTATCAGTGCCGGTGCCCGCATGAATCGTGTCGTCGCCCGCGCCGCCGGTCAGAGAGTCATCGCCGCTTTCGCCAAAGAGGATGTCGTTGCCGTCGCCGCCATCGAACACCTCATCGCCCAGCGTGCCGGCGATGATGTCATGGCCCGCGCCGCCCGTCACCGTTCCGGAGGAAACCGTGACCGTATAGGTCGCGTCGGCGAACTGGATATATTCGACATTCGACAGGAAGTCGGTGCCTTCGTCCAGCCCGTCGCCTGTATTGGTGTCGACCAGCGTCAGGTAGGTTGAGAAGACGTTGAAGTCGATCTCGAAGTCACCGACATTGCCGGAATAGACGACCGTGTCGGTCCCGATGCCGCCCTCGATGAAGTCTTCCCCGGCGCCGCCCTCGATCGTGTCGTCCCCGTTGCTGGCGAGGATCAGGTCGTTCGCAGCCGTCCCGGTGAGGCTGTCATTGCCCGTGGTGCCAAGCTTGAACGTATAGTCGATATTGTGGAACCGCCCGATCTCGACATCGTAGAGCGTGTCGGTGCCGTTATCGAACACGTAAAGGTCAAACGCGTTGTCGACGGTGATGCTGCCATCGCCGTTCAGCGTGAAGATATGGTCTTCGACATCGGCTTCGAAATGGGCCTTGTCGGTGCCATCCCCGCCGTAAAGCGTGTCGTCGCCGTCGAACCCGCCAAGATAGTCGTCGCCCAGACCGCCATAGAGCACGTCGTTGTCGTCGTTGCCGTAGAGGTAGTCGTTGCCAGCTTCGCCATAGAGCGTGTCATTGCCCGCATGGCCGTACAGAATGTCCGTCCCGTCACCGCCATAGGCGATGTCGTCGCCGTCGCCGAGGCGAATATTGTCATAGCCCGCTCCACCGGTGACCGTGTCGGTGCCCGCGCCGGTCAGAATGCTGGACCCGGTCGTCTGGATTTCGATGTCATAGTCGAAATCGTCGGTGGTGATCGATGTTTCCGCCACGCCGGTATCGGTAAAGCTTCCCCCCCCCGTCAGGGTCAGGTTTTCGGCCACGTCGACAATCGCGATGTCGATCTGTGTCGGTGACGAGTCTTCGAAAGCATCCGACGCCTTGACATAAATCGTGCGGGTGGCCGCATCGGTTTCATAGTCGAAGCTCGCGCCGGTCTTCACCCGGATCTCGTCGCCCACGATCTCGAACTCTGAATTGGCGACCGGCGTGCCGCCGGAATCGGTGATCGTATAGGTGATCGGGTCGCCGTCGGCATCGGTCGCGGTCAGCGTCACCACGACATCGCCCGCCACGGCGTCCTCATAGACCGTTCCGCCAGAGGCGACGCTGGGCGCGTCCGGCGCGGTATTCCCGCGACGCGCGATTTCGTCGGCGATATCGGCCGCGGTATAGGTCGTCCCGTTGAAGTCGAAGATCTCGATGTCCGAAACCAGGTCGGTGCCGTCGTCGCCATCCGCCGTATTGGTATCGGTGATGGTGAAACTGCCACCGCCATTGTCGACCAGATCGTAATCTGCAAGATCGCCCGAGAAGACCGCCGTGTCGGTGCCAGAGCCGCCGTCCAGCGTATCATCGCCTTCCCCGCCGGTCAGGGTGTCATCGCCCGTCCCCCCGGTGATCGCGTCGTCGCCCGCACCGGCATCGATATCCACGCCAACGCTGTCGGCCCCGGCATTCAGGGTATCGGCCTGATCGGTCAGGGTGACATGCTCGATCTGCGAGAATGTGGCCGTGTCGCTGCCGTCGGTCAGCGTGCCTTTCTCGTTGCCGGTATAGGTGACGGTGACCCCTGCGGTCAGCGCCGACAGGTCCAGCGTGTCGTCGTCATTGCCGGTCTCACCGCCCTGGATCGTATCGGCGCCGAAGCCGTCCTCCATGATGATCGTGTCGGCATCCGCGTTGCCGGTGATGGAGTCCGCGCCGGCACCGCCATAAAGCACGTCATCGCCGCTACCGCCCTCGACAAGGTCGTCGCCCGCGTCGCCGTAAACGGTATCGTCGCCCGCGTCGCCGCCGACCTCGTCATCGCCGATGCCGCCATAGATCAGGTCGTCCCCGGCATCGGCATAGATCTCGTCCGCGCCTGCGCCCCCATAGATCGTGTCGGCGGCCAACCCGGCCCAGACCGTGTCATTGCCCGCGCCTGCGTCGACCTCATGACCGACGGTGTCGGAGCCCGAGGTAAAGAAATCCGCCTGGTCGGTCAGGGTGAACCGCTCGACCTCGTGGAAGGTCAGGGTGTCGCTGCCATCGTTGACCGTGCCCTCTTCGCTGGCATCGTAGTGAACCGTGACCCCGCTGGTCAGCGCCGACAGGTCGATCCGGTCGCCCAGCGTCTCGCCGCTTTCGCCGCCGATGATCGTGTCGGCGCCATAGCCGTCCTCGACAACAAAGGTATCGTCGCCGTCATTGCCGAGCAGACTGTCGGCCCCGGTGCCACCGGCAATCGTGTCGTCGCCGGACCCGCCGGCCAGCGTATCGTTGCCGCCACCGCCCTGCACATCGACCGCCGCCGCGATGGCGCTTGCATCGAAATCGTCGGCCTGATCGGTCAGAACGAAATCTTCGATCTCGGAAAAGCTGAGCGTGTCGGAACCATCGGTAACGGTCCCGGCCTCTGCGCCGCTCAGCACCACCGTCACGCCCGAGGTCAGGGCGGACATGTCCAGCGTGTCGTCATCGGTGCCGGTGCTGACACCCTCGCCGCCCGTGATGGTATCGGCGCCGAAGCCATCCTCGACAAGGAACGTATCCCCGTCGTCGCCCCCGACCAGCGAGTCGTTCCCCGCCCCGCCGGAAATCGTGTCAGCGCCCTCGCCCGCATCGACCGTGTCGTCGCCCGCGCCCAGATCGATCGAATCCGCGCCGCCCCGCGCGACGATGCTGTCATCGCCGTCCCCGCCCAGGATCGTGTCATCGCCATCGCCGGTGTCGATCGTGTCGTTGCCCGCGCCGCCGTCGTAATACCGGTCGGTCGCGCCCACGCCGTAGGCACCAAGAATGTCGTCATAGGCAGAGCCGACAACAGATGTCATGCCGCCATAATCCAGGAAATAGACATCCCAGTCCGCAAGCGAGGCATCGAAGGTTCCGCCCACGCCAGAGGGCCCCTCGAACCCATCCACGTTGGCAAAGGTCAGCGTCTCGCCCCCCGCCGATGTCGCAGTCCCGCCCGTGCCGGAGGTAAAGACGATGTCGACCGCGGTCGTGACCGCAAAGAAGCTCAGATACTCGGTATAGCTGCCCCCATCCTGGACGATCTCATCGCCGCCGAAATCGATCACGTCCCCGTCGAACCCGTCGGCCACATAGAAGGAGTCATAGCCGGTGCCGCCCAGCATCGTGTCCGCCCCGGCCCCGGTATAGAACGTGTCGTCGCCCGCCCCGCCCAGAAGGCTGTCGTCGCCCGCCCCGCCGATCAGACGGTCATCGCCCGCACCGGCATCGATCGTATCGGCCCCGGACCCGCCAACCAGCGTGTCGTCGCCCGCGCCCGCCGAGACATCCAGCCCCACGCTGTCCGCCCCGCCATAGACCGCATCTCCGCCATCGGTCAGGATCAGCCTCTCGACCTCGGAGAAGGTGATGGTGTCGCTGCCATCGGTGATCGTCCCGGCCTCGTCGCCGGTATAGGTCACCGTCACCGGCCCGGTGAGCGCCGAGAGGTCGATCACGTCGTCGTCGCTGCCGCCCTCGCCACCGGTGATGGTATCGGCGCCAAAGCCATCTGCGATCAGGAACGTGTCGGATCCCGCGCCACCGATCAGGGTGTCGTCCCCGGCGCCGCCGGTCAGCGTGTCGTCGCCCGCCGCGCCGACCAGGCTGTCGGCGCCGGCGCCGCCGTCGAGGTCCCCGCCATCCGCATGGGCGGTGATCGTGTCATCCCCGGTGCCCCCGGTGATCGAGGTCTCCGCCACGCCTGCATCGGTGAAGCTGACGCCCCCATCGGCGAGCGCGATATCCTCGGCCACGTCGCCCACGGTGATCGTGAAGGCCTCGTCATAGGTCGCGCCTTCGCTGTCCGTCGCGGTGACCGTGACGGTGACATTGCCGGCCTCGTAATCCAGGCTGTCGCCCGCCTTCAGCTTCAGCGTGTCGCCCACCACCTCGAACCGGGCGTCGTCGACCGACCAGCTCACGCTGTCCCAGCTGTCGGGATCGGTGACGGTGAGCGTGCCGACCGTCGCGCCGGCGTCGTTCTCGGTCACACTGCTGGCCGAGAGCGCGATATCGGTCGGCGCGTGGTTGAGCGCATCCGCCAAGGCATGGCTGCCATCGTCGAAGACCAGCGTCTCGATGCCGGAGATGAGATCCGTGCCGTCCGGCCCGTCGACGGTATAGGTGCCGTCGCCGTTGTCCGTGATGGTGTACTGGTCCCGGTCGCCCGAGAAGATCGCCGTGTCACTGCCGCCCGCGCCGATCAGGGTGTCGTCCCCGGCCCCGCCGGTCAGCGTGTCATCGCCCGCCGCGCCGATCAGGCTGTCCACGCCCGCGCCGCCCGAAAGGTCCCCACCATCGCCATGGGCGGTGATCGTGTCGTCGCCGGTGCCGCCGGTGATCGAGGTCTCCGCCACGCCCGCGTCGGTGAAGCTGACCCCGCCATCGGCCAGCGCGATATCCTCCGCCACGTCCCCCACGGTGATCGTGAAGGCCTCGTCGTACGTTGCGCCCTCGCCATCGGTCGCGGTGACCGTGACGGTGACATTGCCGGCCTCGTAATCCAGGCTGTCCCCGGCCTTCAGCTTCAGCGTGTCGCCGACGACCTCGAACCGCGCGTCGTCGACCGACCAGGCGACGCTGTCCCAGCTGTCGGGATCGGTGACGGTCAGGGTGCCGACCGTGGCGCCGGCGTCGTTCTCCGTCACGCTGCTGGCCGAGAGCGCGATGTCGGTCGGGGCGTGGTTGAGCGCGTCGGCCAAGGCATGGCTGCCATCGTCGAAGACCAGCGTTTCGATCCCGGAGATGAGATCCGTGCCGTCCGGGCCGTCCACCGTATAGGTCCCGTCGCCGTTGTCGGTGATCG